>CALEMP010000232.1 GCA_937910685.1 uncultured bacterium | reverse complement strand
TGAGGATAAAGGCCCCATTGCCAATCTCGCCAAGGTGCACGCCATGGTCCCCAGTATCGTGGCTGCGTTGATTTGGATCGGGGCGCTTTTCCTTGCGACCACCGGATCCGTGGACGCCACCGTCGGTGGGGATCTCAAGCCCTGGACGAGCCTCGTGTTGGTGGTTGAGCTGATCACCATGATCCTTGCCATGGCCACCACATCTCACATCTATGGCTACGAGCACGGGGGCAAGTTCAATCCGATTTTTCCCCTCATGTTCCTGGGCCCGGCCGTCGCCGGTGTGATGCAGTTTCTCTCCATCGGAAACGTAGCTTCCAGCGACCACTCGGGGGTCGGCTATCTCGGTCTCTTGGGTTCGGGCATTTGCGCCGCAGGGGGCATCATGGCCATGAACATCATGCGCAAGGCGATGAAAGAGGCAAAGGAACAGGGCGAGAAGAAAGCAGCCATTATCCGGGAAAAACGCAAGGCCGACCGGGAAGCCAAGCGCGTTGCGCGTGAGGCGGCCAAATCGGCCAAGTGAGTCCGGGCCACCGAGATCGGGTTTCTGCGGGAGGGCCGCAAACCCCTCGCACGGTAGCCGCTATGCGGGAATTGGCCCATGCCTTCCTGGAACGGCGCGGGGTCGACAACCCGCGGCTGGAAGCGGACCTGCTGGTGAGCCATGCCCTCGGGTGCGATCGTTTGCACCTGATGATGCGCCTGGAGTCTCCGGTCTTGGCGGACGAAGTGGACCGGGCCAGGGACCTCTTGGTGCGCCGGGGCAGGCGCGAGCCCTTGGCCTACATCACCGGTACCCAGGAGTTTTATTCGCGACCATTTCTGGTGGGGCCCGGGTGTTTGATCCCGCGGCCGGAGAGCGAACTCTTGGTGGACCTTGCCAAGGACGAGTCCAAGTTGCGCGACCTGGGACGGGTGTGTGATCTGGGCACGGGCAGCGGCGTGTTGGCTGTGACCTTGGCCTTGGAAGAGATCGGCAAGAGCGTCATTGGGGTCGATGTGGATGGGGCGGCCCTCGACCATGCCAAGCGCAATGCCCAAGCCCTTGGGGCACCAGTGGAACTCGTGCATCAAGATGGCTTAGCGTTCTTGGCCGGGACCGAGCCTTTCGATTTGATCGTTTCGAACCCGCCCTATGTGGACCCTAAGGTGGCGGGGGAATTGGAACCCGAAGTGCGCGAATACGAACCTGCCGGAGCGCTCTTTGCTCCGGAGGGGGATCCTGACCATTGGGTGCGTGAGCTGTGCAAGTGGTCAGGTGCCAATGCTCTGGCCCCAGGGGGGTTGTTGCTGGTGGAGTTGGGCTTTGATCAGGGACCGAGGGCTTTGGCTCTGGCCGAGGAGGCCGGATTTGAAGCGCGTATTTGCCCTGATCTTGCGGGACTGGACAGGGTGCTCTGGGCACGGCGCAAGGGCTGATTTCGGGGCCTGGGTATGTCCTTGGCGGGGATCAGAGCCGGTGATTGGATCCTCCCTTGGGATTTTTGGGCAGGATTCTCCCGGACTTGTTTCAATGCTTCTTCCTGCCCCTCAACGGGGCCCTGCCTGTCAGCCACCTGCCTCTCGACCCATGGTTCGATTTTTAATCGTCGTTTTCGCCCTCAGTGTCACCTTTGGGGTGACTCTCGCCCAGTCCCAGGCGAGCATCGATGCTCCAGGCCAGCGGGTGGTCCTCTCCGACGGCACCCTAGTGCACCAAAGCAGCACGCGGATTCATCACCTGGAGCAGATTGATCTTCCAGGTAGTTCCGCCTTGGTTTTGCGTTGGCAAGAGGACCTGTTCAACGGTCTGGGAACACCGTTAGGCCCTAGGCCTCCGTCCATCACGCGCTATCGCATTCGTCATGAGGGACAAGATACTTTTGCTCGCGTGCGCACCCTGCGCGGCGAAGTGCACCTGCAGCGGGGCAGCTTTGATCCCCGTCTGACCGCGGCGCCCGCCCGGACCGAGGGCCTTGAGGCCAGCGGAAACCTGCGTTTGGTGCAATTCAAAACCGAGATCATCCCGGCTTATGGTCAGGCCCTGGTTCGAGCAGGGGTGGTGATCCGTGCCTTCTTGCCGGAGCAAACCCTCCTCGTGGACTTGGGCTCCCAAGAGCAGTCCTTGGTCCAGAACCTGGACTGCGTGCAATGGGTAGGTGCCTATCCCGCCAGCTATCGCTTGGAGCAAGAGTTACTTCAGGGCTGGATCGAGGGCACCCTGCCCAGCCCCATGCGACTGCGCCTTCAAGTGCTGGAACGGGGCCCGGGTATGAAGCAACTGGTGGCGCAACGCCTGCTGCAAATGGGAGCCACCATTGACTCCATGATCCCCGAAGGCTTCATTCTGGAAGCAACCCTGGATGCCCAGCAATTGGGTCAGGCCGCGGCTTGGGACGAGGTCTTGTGGATAGATCGGTGGTCTGCGCCCGAGGACGACATGGACAAAGTGCGCGTGGACAGCGGAGCCAATAACCTTGAGAGCGTTGCGGGTTTCACTGGCACCGGTGTGCGAGCAGAGTGCATGGACGGTAACGTGGACACCACGCACCCGGATCTGCAGTCCAACCCGGTTATTTTTCACGGCAGTCACTCGGGCAGTGCCTCCCACGGAACTCCCGTGACCGGGGTGGTCTTCGGGGATGGTGCTGGATCCAGCACGCGGCGCGGGATGCTCCCCGATGGCCAGCCTATTTTCGCGGACTATGGGTCCTTTGGTGGCAATCGCTACAGCCACACAGCCCAATTGTTGCTGCCCCCTTACGAGGCAGTGTTTCAAACCAACTCTTGGGGAAGTGGTTTGACATCGAGTTACAACTCAGTCTCGGCGGAGATGGACGATATCTTGTTCCTCAACGACATCGTCATCCTGCAGAGTCAGTCCAACGCGGGCAGCACCTCTTCCCGGCCCCAGGCCTGGGCCAAAAACATTATTGGAGTTGGGGGCATCCGCCACCAAGACTCCCAGTCCACTGCCGATGACTCTTGGGGAGGTTCGGGCTCCATTGGGCCCGCCCAGGACGGACGCATCAAGCCGGACCTTTCTTACTGGTACGACAGCATTGCAGCCCCCGCCGATGGGGGTGGTACGACCCAGTTCGGAGGGACCAGCGCTGCGACTCCTATGACCGCCGGCGCCTTTGGCTTGATGTATGAAATGTGGCACGCCGGAGTTTTTGGCAACAGCACAGGAACCTCGGTCTTCGACAGTCGTCCCAAGGCCACCACTGCCCGCGCGCTGATGATCAACAGTGCCAGTTCATACAACTTTTCCGGCGGGAGCGCCGATCTGACCCGCGTGCACCAAGGTTGGGGGAGAGCCAATGTGCAGCGCTTGTACGAGGCGCGCAATGAGATGTTCATCGTCAACGAAGAGCTGGTGCTCAGCCACGGCGAATCTGTCGCCTACCCCATGACCGTAGATGCGGGGCAGACCCAGCTGGCGGTGACTCTGGTTTACCTAGATCCGATGGGCACGACCTCGGCGGGGCAGCATCGCATCAACGACCTTAGTTTGCGCGTATCCTCCCCCGGGGGCTCGTCGTTCTATTGGGGCAACAATGGGCTCACCGTGGGCAATGATTCCGCCAGCGGCGGCTCCTCAAACACTTTGGACGTGGTCGAAAACGTGTTCGTGAACAACCCCGCGGCGGGGATTTGGACTGTGGAGGTCATGGCGGACGAGGTCAACCAAGATGGACACACGGAAACCGGTGCCATAGATGTGGACTTTGCCCTTGTGGTGCGCGGCACCTCGGGTGTGGGTGGGGTCGTGTGCAGTTCGCCCGTGATCTATTGTGACCCGACACCCAACTCGGTTTCGTCTCTTGGGGCAACCTTGGGTTGGGCTGGTAGCGTTTCCCTGGCGAACAATGACCTTGACCTTTACGCCACGGGCCTTCCCGGGAATCAATTTGGCCTGTTTTTCTTCGGGCCAAACCAGATCAGCGTTCCCGCGGGCGATGGCAACCTGTGTGTGGGGGGCGGGCTGATACGCCTGCCGGTCACCATGTCCGATGGGTTGGGAACCGCGTACCAATCACTCGACGTCTCGGCTCCGCCTCTGGTGGCAGCGGTGGTTTCAGGAGCTACCTGGAACTTTCAGTTCTGGTATCGGGATCCATCTGGTGGACCAGTCGGCAACAACTTCTCGGAAGCCGTGCAGATCAGCTGGTGCGATTGAAGGCCCAGTCCTTGGGATTTCCGCTCCCTAGGTAAGCTGGATTTCCGTGACAAACGACTCAATGGTCGCTCGATCGGGGTCAGCCATCTCGGTGATGAACAGAGCGATTTCGTAGTGATCGAGGGCCTTGGAGATTTTCTCGCAGCGCACCACGGCTCCCGTGCCACGGATGCGGCGCACCCCGGCGGGACAGGGCAGGTCGAATTCCACCGAGAGAACGGACATCTCTGCAATAGGCCGATCGAGGAAGAAGGAAACCCCTCCCTTGGAAATGTCGCGTACCCGGGCCTGGTGGGGGCCGTCGGGGAGTTCCACCATGACCGGCCAGTCTCCACGGGCGCGGGGGTGCCGTCGACGATTGCGTCCTTCTGGGACCATCAGGTCCTCACGTTGGGTCGGGTCCATAGGGGTGCTGGCTGGGAAGCGCGGGGTTGTGGCCGGGGTGCCGGCAGATCTTGTGGGTACGGTCCCGAGGGCCCCCCCGGGGGGCCGCTGGGTTGATCGCTGGGAATGGGCTTTCCTCGCTTCCCGGTGTGCGGTTCTGATTGTAAGGGCGGAAGAGGGTGGCGCATAGGGTCCTAGCAAGGAAGGTCTCGGAACGAGCCCCAAGGGATGCTATCCTGAGCCCCTCGGGGTCCATGGGCGGCCCGCCACGGCTGCCACCCAACTTCCCCGTTTTTTTTCTGCCTCCTGGTCGGACCCGGCCCCTGACGGTTCCCCGACCCACAACCCCCAACAACGAATCTAAATGGCTTCCTACAACAGAGTGATCCTGATGGGCAACCTCACCCGGGATCCCGAAATGCGCTTTTCCCAAGGCGATAAATCCACCGCAATCTGCAAGATAGGCTTGGCGGTCAACCATCGCTATAAGGCCGCTTCCGGTGAGTGGGTGGATAAACCCAACTATGTGGATGTGACCCTCTTCGGCAACCGCGCCGAGGCCTTTGAGAAGTACCACCGCAAAGGATCCACAGCTTTCATCGAAGGCCGCTTGGAGTTCGATTCCTGGGAGGACAAGAACTCCGGCCAAAAGCGCAGCAAGCTGTATGTGGTTG
>CALEMP010000231.1 GCA_937910685.1 uncultured bacterium | reverse complement strand
TGATTCGAAGCGCATTCTCGCGGGGGCCGAAAAGCGAAAAGCGAAAAGCGAAAAGAGTTGTGGCACACTCCAATCGCCCCTGTCAACAGAATACCGAGGATTGGCGATTTCGCCACCACTCCCTCATGAAATGAAGCTCCCAAGGAGCATGCGAATCACGCCTGGGGGCTCCCTGGCGCCCATCTCCCTGCCCAAAGCGAAAAATCCAGAGTTCGCGGGCGGCGTGCCCAAAGGCCAACCTTTCCCCCTGGCGCGGCCCAGCAAGACCAAGGGGCTGAGGGAAAGCCTAAATGGAGAGGATGCCAAAGATCCCCGGGTCTGAATCTTTCAACGCCCAAGTAACTCTGACTCAAGGCCGCGCAAGCGATCCCGCAGCGCCGTCGCGTCCTCAAAGCGTAACTCCCCCGCCGCTTGCAACATGTCTCCGCGCACGCGCTCGGTTTCGATGGTCAGCTTTTCGAGACTCCAACCGCTGGGGTCGTCAGGACCTAGGCCATCCCCGGCTAGGCTGGGCACGGCGGCATAGTCCAATTCATAGAGCGCTTCGAGGGAATCCCGCACGGGCTTGATCACGGTTGCTGGCACCAACCCATGCTCTAGGTTCCAGGCCTCCTGCAACTCCCTTCGACGGTGAACTTCGTCGATGCAGTAGCGCATGGAGTCGGTGATCCGGTCCCCATAAAACAAGACGCGCCCTTCCACATTGCGCGCCGCACGGCCACAGGTTTGGATCAAGCTCGTGCGTGCCCGCAAGAACCCCTCCTTGTCCGCGTCAAGGACCGCCACGAGGGCTACCTCGGGTAAATCCAGGCCCTCGCGCAACAAGTTGATCCCCACCAGCACGTCGAATTCGCCCAGGCGCAAATCCCGCAGAATCGTCGTGCGCTCGATCACGTCGACCTCGGAGTGCAGCCAACGCACGCGCACCCCAAGCTCGCTGTAGTAGGTGGTCAGCTCCTCTGCCGAGCGCTTGGTCAGGGTGGTGACCAGGGTGCGCCAACCACGCTTGGTGTTCAGGCGAATTTCGTGCAGGAGGTCATCGACCTGGGTGGCTTGAGGGCGCACCTCGATCAATGGGTCAAGCAGGCCCGTGGGCCGCACCACCTGTTCGGCAACGGCAGAGCCCGAGTGCTCGAGCTCATAGACCCCGGGTGTAGCCGAGATATAAACACATTGCGGGACGCGCTGCTCGAATTCGTCAAAGCGCAATGGGCGGTTGTCGAGGGCACTTGGCAAGCGAAACCCGTGCTCCACCAGGGTCGTCTTGCGCGAACGGTCGCCCTTGTACATGGCCCCCACCTGGGGCACGGCCACGTGACTCTCGTCCACGAACAGCACCCAGTCATCGGGGAAGTAATGCATCAGAGTGAAGGGCGGCTCCCCCGCAGTGCGTCCATCCATGAAGCGCGAGTAGTTCTCGATACCGCCACAGACCCCGGTGGTCTTGAGCAACTCCAAGTCCTGATTCGTTCGCATCTCAAGCCGCTGGGCCTCAAGCAACTTGCCCTGCCCTTTCAGTTCGTCCAGGCGTTCGGCCAACTCTGCTGCGATCAAAGGCAATGCCCGGTTCAAGCGGTCCTGGGGAGTCACATAGTGGTTCGCTGGATAAACCGTGACGGATTCCTCCTGGCTCAGAATTTCGCCCAGGAGCGGATTGACCCGGGTGATTGCTTCGATCTCGTCCCCAAAAAACTCAAAACGCAGCACACAGTCCTCCTCATAGGCAGGAAAGACCTCGACCACATCCCCGCGCACGCGAAACGACCCTCGCCGAAAATCCATGTTGTTGCGCGCGTATTGCATCTGGGTCAATTGACGCAGCAGGTCATCCCGCTCGATTTCCTGGCCCTTGGTCACGGTGACCGCCATGCGCGAATAGTTCGACGGGGAACCGAGGCCATAGATGCAGCTGACCGAGGCCACCAAAATCACATCCCGGCGATCGAGCAACGAGCGGGTCGCGCTGTTCCGCAGGCGCTCGATATTCTCGTTGCGGCTGGCGTCCTTTTCGATGAAGGTGTCCGTGGACGGCACATAGGCCTCGGGCTGGTAGTAGTCGTAGTAGCTGACAAAGTACTCCACCGCGTTGTCCGGGAAGAGTTCCTTGAACTCTGCGAACAGCTGGGCCGCCAGGGTCTTGTTCGGGGACAGGATCAAGGCCGGCCGATTGATGCGCTCGATCACCTTGGCCATGGTGAATGTCTTGCCAGAGCCAGTGATCCCCAGCAGGGTCTGGTGCTCCCGGCCGCTCTCAATGCTCTGCACCAGGGCCTCGATGGCCGCGGGTTGGTGGCCTGTGGCCTCGAAGGGCGTAACCAGTCGAAAAGGGCTCTCTAACATGCGATCAGAGGGTACGGATTCGGTGCCGTACCCGGCAAACTCGTCTCCCCGACACACAGCGGAATTGGTGCTGGCGCCTCCGAACCCGTACCCTATTGCACATGATCATCCAATGTCCTTCATGCAAGACCCAGGCCCAGCTCCCCGACAGCAAGGAAGGGGCCAAGGTCCGCTGCGGCTCCTGCGGTAAAGTCTACGTGGCGCGCCCCAAGGGCAGCCGGGCTGGATCCAAGAGCAAGGACAACTCCTCCACCATGATCATCGGCGGAGTCGTGGTGGTCGCGGCCCTGATCATCGGCCTCATGGCCCAGGGAGGCGGTAAAGGGCCTCCCCCGCCGCCCCCTGAAGAAACTGTCGAGGTGGAACCTGAACCCGAAGGGGACATGATCGGCTGGAACAGCGAGGGGGTCTTGGCCGCCCGCAAGCTGCACACCCTACTGACCTCGGAAGACCCGATCCGGCTCTCCCAGTTATTGCACGGGCCCAAAACCTACGCGCGCGTGGGCGAAGACTTGATCGCGGCCGCCAGCGAGGAAAACCCTGCGGAGCCCCGTACCCCTTGGCTCGGGCTCGTGGGCACAGAACGCCTGGTATTTTTGGGAGACGTGGCCCGGGACATGATCGACGGCCAAGGCCGAGAGCTGTTCCACCAATGGAACCCCTACCACGGATGGGTCGAAGCAGACGATGAGGGCGTGGGTGGCGGCATGACCGTACGGCTCAAACTAGCCCATAAGGACACGTCCCTGGGCGAATCGGACCGTCATGTGGAGTGGCACCTGTCCCGGGAAAACGGGGTGCTCAAGGCCTGGAATTGGCTGCGTTGGATCTCCCCCGAAGAAGCCGCCAAGCGGGGTCGCCGGGGCGCTGGCAAGATCGAGCGCAAAGTGCTCTCCGATGGATCCCAGGTGATCGAGGGCAAAATCCGACCGATCGCCTATGACCTGGATGTGCCACCGGAAATGCGCAAGCGCATCAATGACTTGATTGCGCGCCTGATCGACCCGGATGGCACCAAAACCTTTGCCATCCAAAACGAGTTGCGCGAGATCGGCAAGCCCGCCATCGCGCCCCTCATGACCCAGCTGGCCACGATCCCCCTGGACAGCATCGACAACGCCACGGCTCTCAATCTTGTGCACCTTAGCCTACAGGCGATTACCGGCTACCAGACCAGCTTCCAGGCCCATGCGGCCCTGGGAACCACCAAGGAGCGCCAGGATTCGGGTCTCAAGCAGTGGTTTGGCTGGTTTGACCGGCGCTACAAGGGGTTTAGAGGCCGCCCCAAGGTGGACGACGACGCCCTGCTCAATGACCCCGATTTCCAGCCCCGCAACGCCAGTGAGCGCCGGGAATTGGAACGAGCCCGCAACAAGCTCAAGCAAGGCGGGTAGGATGCCCGTCCCCCCCGGGGCCATCGATTGGTCCCCTCTCCCCACTTTCCCCCAGGGAATCGCCCCCAGCGTGCCCCTTCCCCACCGATCTGAACCATAGATATGGAATACCGTCAGGGCATCTGCGGCGACTGCAACGCCGAGTACCAACTTTCTCCCACCTTCTCAGCGGACAAGGCCAAGTGCAAAAAGTGCGGCGGTGCCGTGGCCGTTGGGCCGGTCCAAGAACGACCGGACCCCGTACCCACCAAATCCCACACGGGCAGTTCGGCCGGTGCCAGCTCGGCACCCAAGCCCAAGCCGGTTCCCACCAAGAGCCCCAAGCCCACAAGCAGCCCTCAAGCGGCTCCCCCCAAGAAGGTCGTGGAGGTTCCCGAAGAGGCACCGCGCAAGCGCCGGGAAGGGCCGACCATGAAGGAGAAACTCCTCGCCCGCCGCAAGGCTGATTCGGAAGCGGAAGAGTCCACGGAAACTCCCGCGCCCAAGACGCGCAAGGCACAGGCTGCGCGTCCCTCCGCAGGCAGCACCCACCCGAAAGGCGGCAAGAAAACCGCCGGCAGTCGGGCCGGCTCCAAGTCCAGTGCCGGTGGTAGCAGCACCCGTCGCTCCAGTACGAGCAAGAGCAGCACGCGCTCGGGCACAAGATCCAAGTCCAGCCGCAGGGGCGAAGACGACGACGACGAGGGCAGCGCCCGTCCCGGTCGCCGCACGAGGGGCAAGCAGAAGAGCATGTCCCCGGGCATGATGATCGGCAGCCTGGTGGTCTTGGTCGTCCTCGTGATCGCCATGTTCTTTGTCATGGGTGGCGACGACCCCGTGTCCACAGAGAACGACACCCAAGTGGTGGCTACCGGCGAAGGCACTCAGGTTGCGGGCAGCGTTGGTGCGACGCCGGACTCCAACACGGGAGACGAGCCCGCTGGAGGCGCCCCCGAGGAAGACACCCCCGCAGAGGTTGTTCCAGACCAACCCGCCGAGCCCAAAGAGCCCGAGGGCCCGGCCACGGAGACCTCTCAAATTCCGCGTAACGGTATCACCGGCCGCTTCAACGTTTACATGCTGAGCAAGCAGCCCAAGGGCGCAACCAAGTACCCCGACGAGCTTTACGTCCCGACCGATCCGGCCGAGCCCAAGCTCGCCACCTTCGAGCCCTTCGGTGTGCCCCCGGGCGTGCAGGAATCCGAATGGATCGAGATCATGGATCTCGCACGGATGATGATCGATCCGGACGCGGGAGCCGCAGGCACGAAAGCCGCCGTGGCCCTTGAAAAGAAAGGCAAGATCGCCTTCCCCGCCGTGATCAACGTGATGCTGAACTTGGACTTCGCCGACCCGGAAGGCAACATGGCCGGCGACTTTTGCCAGCGCTCCTTGATGAATATCGCCAATGGCATGAACGTGGGTTGGTACCACGACTTCCGCGTGGAGCCCAACAAGACTGCGATCCAAAACTCCCGCTGTGTGGAGGTCCTCTACGAAAAGGTCTGGAAGCGCGAGCTGAAAGAGCCCGGCTACTTTGAACGTTACGCCAAGATCGATGAGATGAAGAAGCGCGACGATGCCCCGGCCTCTGAAGGTAACGATGGTGCACTCGATAATGAACTCGGTGATGAACTCGATAATGAACTCGATAATGAACTCGATGATGCACTCGATGGTGCACTCGATAATGAACTCGATGACGCCTTCGACGATCTTTGATCCCACGGGCCCAAGGCCCTGAATGCACGAGCGCCTGCTTGAGATCGGTGAATCTCAAGCAGGCGCTTTCGTCTACATACGTGTCGAAGGACAACCCCGCACACTTGAAGCCTGGCCAAGCAGGCCCTTGACCGCCCCCAGGGCAGTCGCCCCTCAGCGGGGAAGTTTCGGTGCCTGAATCCCGCCGGATCCCCCACTGCGGGGATCGCTCTCGGCCGTGGGTTGCCCGTCCTCCTCGACCCAGATGGCTTGAACCAGCCCGGCGGCACTGCCGGGCGCAAAGGGCTGGCCGTGATTTTCCGCAAGAGTTCCCAGCAGGCCGGGATCAAAGGTTTTCTCCACCCGAGTCTCCAGGGGCCTCCATTGCTGATGCAAACGGGGAGCAGCAATCGCGCTGTTCAGATCCTGACGATAAACCAGCACGCGCAACACAACCTGAAGCACCGAGGAAATGATTCGCGGCCCGCCCGGAGCGCCGAGCACAAGAACCACACGGCCGCCCGCCTCGCGCACGACCGAAGGGGTCATGGAAGACAAGGGCCGACGGCCCGGACGCAGCTGGTTGGCCTCACTGCCCACCAAGCCGAACATGTTGGGCGTCCCGGCCAGGATCGAAAAGTCATCCAGCTCGTTGTTCAACAAGAAGCCCGCGCCCTGCACCATGATCCCGCTGCCAAAGGTCGCGTTCAGAGTCGTCGTCAAGCTGACCGCATTCCCCTGATCATCGAGCACCGAAAGGTGCGTGGTCTCGGAGGATTCAGGCCCCGGGGGCGCGACCCAAGCGCGGCATTCCAGATCCGCCCGGGGACCAATCGAAACCCGGCGCATGGTGATCCAATCTGACCCGAGCAACTCGTCCATGGGCACATCAAATCCATTTGGATCTCCCAGGTGTTCTGCACGATCCGCAAAAGCCAAGCGCAGGGCCTCGATCCACCAGTGCAAGGCCTGGGCGGTTGGCCCCCCTTCTTCGGTGCGTTGACCTTCAAGGGGCAGTCCTTCCAAGATGGCCAAGACCTGCAAGAGCACAAAGCCGCCTGAACTGGGGGGCGGCACGGACAACACTTCGTGTCCCCGGAACCAACCCTTGAGGGGCGCGCGCACAATGCTTTGATACTGGGCCAAATCTTCGGCGGTCATGCCCCGCTCTCCTACCAGGCCTCCCTCGCGCTGATTCGCGGCCTCAAGGCAAGCCAAAATACGCGCAGCGGTCTCGCCCCTATAGAACCCATCCGGGCCCTGGGCCCCATAACGTTCAATGGTCTGGGCCAAGTCCTCTTGCACCAGCACCTCACCCACCTGCAAGGCTTCGTCCCCCGCATGGGGATAGAACAATGCACGGGCGGCGCGATCCGCCATCAGACGCCGCTTGGGTCCGCTGGCCCCAAGCGAGCCCACCAGCCAGGCGTTGACCACAAAGCCATCCCGGGCCAAGGCGATTGCCGGCGCACAGAGCTGTTGAAAACTCAGCTTGCCCGAGCCGTGACGTTGAAAGAGTGAATACAGACCCGCGGGGCTCCCGGGCACCCCGACTGCCAAGGGCGTCTCCAAGGAACGCCGGGGCACGACTTTCCCTTCGTCGTCAAGGTAAAGGTCCTGGTCAAAGCCCTCGGGTGTCACCTCGCGGAAGTCGATCACTTCCCCCGGGCCCTGGTGCGGGACCCAAAGAGCAAATCCTCCACCCCCTAAGTTGCCCGCCTGGGGCAGCACCACAGCCAGCGCCATTGCCGTAGCCACCGCCGCATCCGCCGCGTTGCCGCCAGCTTCCAAGATGTCCAAGCCCACTTGGGTCGCAATGGGTTGCCCGGAAACCACCGCTCCGTGCAAGGGCAGTTGATGCAAGGGCGGGGGCGGAGTGCCGGGACCCGCGCAACCTGCGGACCAAGCAAACAAGACACAAGCCGTGGCGGCTAGAGGGCCACGGACGAAAAGTCTTGTTTTCATGCCTTGGGCAGGTCTTGGGAACCACCCTCGTCGATCCTTTCTACCGTGACCCCGAGTTCGCGCAGGTAGGCAACGGCCTCATCGATCTTGACAGGCTCCCCTTCGATTTCCACCGCAACGATTGCCATGGTGTCGGTGATGCTTGCGGCACGGATGTTCGGCACCACACCAAATCGCTCGCCGAGTTCATGGCTAACGATCGGTTCACTGATCAGATGCTGAGGAAAAGTGCAGAAGTATTTACGGGATAACATGATGTTCAGGGGCTCGGCGCCAACGCCAACCAAGAAAGGTCAGGACACATCCCAACAAAGCAAGTACCCCGCCCGCAAGTGGTCCCCACGGACCACGCAGATCAGGACCTATAGCGTCCCCTCCCGCAGGTCCATAGACCGCCGGGTGGCGTAGCCAATCGATCCCCGCAGATTCCACCATCAAGCTCGCCGGGGAAAGATCGAGCAACCAGGCGGTGACCTCGGGCTCGAACGCGCCACCGTCAACACGGCCGGCGCCCCCGGGCAGGGCGGTCAGGAATGCGGCCAGTAAGAAAAGAGCTGCCCCCAGAACGGAAGAGTCCAAAGACCAACGCCCTCGCAACAAACTCCCAAGGCCCGAACCCAGAAGCATCAAGCCACTCCAAGCGCAAAGCACTCCGAGGGCATCCGTGCGTGGAACAAAACTCCAGCAGATCCAAACGCCCAGGGCCGCCAAGGCCATGCGCCCCGCCGCCAAGGCTCCCACTCCGCCCAGGCGAGCGCCCACAAGCGGAGCGAGCAACCCGGCAAACACCAGCCCAGGCACAGGGCCCAGGCCCATCCGATCCGCGCCCAAGGCAAGCCCACCGGGCAGCAACCCCAGAAACAAACCGGGAAGCAAACCGGGAAGCAACTCGCGGGCGCCGCTGGAAAAATCGGCCGGGGACTCAGAGGGGACTTTGGGGATAAGCGCCACTCTAGCAAGGCATGCAAGAGGATTCCCAAACTCCCCCCGTTTCCAGGGGGAGCCCCTCAGTTACGCCCCGTAAGATGGGCAGTCCACGGGAAAACCCGTCCCCTATTCCCATGTCCCGCCGCATCGATGCCTCTACCCCCACGACCCTAAGGGTCAATGGGCAAGACCTGCTCTCCTTTGCGGGCACGAACCTTTTGGGTCTGGCCCATCACCCCAAGGTCCTGGCCGCGGCCCAGGAAAGCCTGGCCCGTTGCGGTCTTTCCGCCGCAGCCTCGCGCAGCACCAGCGGAAACTTTGCCGAACACGAGAACCTAGAAGAGGCCCTCGCCGAATTCTTAGGTCTCGAAGCAGCGCTTATCTTGCCCAGCGGCTGGTTGGCCAACGAAGCGGTGATGGAGGCCTATGGGAATGAGCTGGAAACCGTCCTTGTGGATTCGGATTCCCACGCTTCCATTTGGACGGCCTCTACCCTTGCCAACGCCCAAGTGATTGATTGTGGTGCCGGGGACCTAACCCGGGCCCATGCCCTGATGGATCGGAACGAGGACAAGCACATGGCACTGATGACCGACGGCATGTTCCCCATGCGCCGGCGCATCGCTCCCCTGGCGGACTTTTTGCGGCTCTTGCCGCGCAAGGGAATGCTGATCGTCGATGACAGTTACGGCCTTGGCTTCTTGGGCAAGGGCGGTCGCGGCAGCTTGAGCGGAGCGGGAATCTCGGACCCGCGCGCAGTGTTGACCGGCAGCATGGCCAAGGCCCTAGGCGCAGGGGGCGGATTCATCGCCAGCAGCACGGGCACCATCGAACGCATTCGCCGACGGGCCGAAGTTTATATGGGCACCACTCCGATTTCTCCGGCGGTGGCAGCAGGAGCACGGGCGGCCCTGCAAATCTTGGAAGCAGAACCAGAACGGGTGCGCCGATTGCGCGCCCACGCGGCGCGCCTCACCCCCCTGGCCGAGCGCCTTGGCCTGGAGCCCGGAGACGGCCGGGGCCCGGTTCTACCCTTGCCCGTTGAAGAAGCAAGGGAGGGCCGACGCCTCGAAAAACAACTGGCCGCCGAAGGCCTGTACATTCCCTGGATCGAATACGGGGGCGGCTCGGGTGCCCTGCGCGTGGCGGTTTCCAGCGAGCACACGGGCAAAGAACTCGAGCGCCTGGAAGCGGTGTTGCTGCGGGTCTACGAACCCTGAGCTTCGTCCGCCCCGCGCCCAAGCTTCACGGCGACCCCCACCGAAGCGGCCATCATCGGCACCACCAATAGGGTCAATGCCGCGCCACCCGTTACCAAAAGTAGGCTGGCACCCTGGAAGGCCCAGCCGCTGACCAAATCACCGCCCCGGTAAAGGGCCGTATCCAAGAGGTTCTTGGCCTTGTACACATCCCTCGCGGGTAGCCCCACATAGAGCGCCTCGCGGGCCGGCTTGGCCAAGGCATAACGTGAGCTTGCCCGCAGCACGTTGAACAGGAACAGCACGGACAACATGGGCGCAAACGCCAGCACGCTGAATCCCACCAATGAAATCAGCGGCAGCAAGACCAGCCCGGGCACGAGCCCCCTGGCGCTCATCAAGCGCCCGGCCAAACCCACCTGCAGGGCCAGGGTCAAAACATTGGTCGCCAAGTGAACACCCGCAAAGAACCGCACCCGGTCTTCCTTGATGGGCAGCTGGGCATCGAGCAAGTCAGCGGTCAAAAAATACAACCAGGTCGAACCCAGGGTGAAGAGCAAGATGTACGCGCCCAACCAACGCAAACGGGGATGCCGCAGCACGAGCCCCAAGCCTTCGAACGCGCCTCCGCGCATGGGTGGCTGGGGCCGCCTTGCCCCTGCCCAACCCAAGGCGTGCAGGCTGAGTTCCAAGCACCCCGCCGCCAACAACAGAAACGGTCCCGAGCCCCAACTGGCAAAAGCAACCGTCACAACCGTCGACCCCACGATGGCCCCCAAGCTGCCCCCGGCGGCCAAGAGGCCGAACAAGCGTCGAGCGGAAAGGCCCTCAAAGCGCTCGATCAAGGCGCTCCAAAGGGCGCTGATCAGATACAGGTTGAAGACCGAGACAGCCACATAGAAGCTGCGCTCGAGCCAGATGCGTGAGCCCTCAAGCAACTGCCAGCCCTGCTCCCCCGCGACCCACCGTCCGCTCCAAAAAGAACCCGGGGTCGCCTGCCAAGCCCCCACCGCTTCGGGCTCTGGGGCCGCACGCAGGAGCCAATACAAGCCGATCAACAGCAGCGCCGAGGTGCGGTACAGAATCGGCAGCACACGCTCCCGGCGAACCCGAGCCGCCAGCATCCCATAGATCGGATGCAAGGCCACGGCCAGCAGAAACGTCCCGGTCCAAAGCTCGGCGCCCACCGCCCGGTCCCCCACAAAGACCTCGTCCCGCAGGGGCTTCAGCAGATAGTACGCACCGAGGACCAGGAATCCCGCCAAACCACCGCAGAACACGGGCCAGCGCTCCTCCCGTCGCAGAAGCAGAATCCGTTGGAGGGAGATCAAGACCAAACGCCTTTCATTTGTACAGCCGCCTGCCTTAGACAGCCGGCTGCCTTATACACAGCCGCCTGCCTTAGACAGCCGGCTGCCTTATACACAGCCGCCTGCCTTACACAGCCGGCTTTATGCACAGCCGCTTTACTTGTGATTCTCACCGTGGTGGGAATCAATGTGCTTGAGGTC
>CALEMP010000230.1 GCA_937910685.1 uncultured bacterium | reverse complement strand
CCGCTTTCCTTGGCGGCCTCCATGCCCGCCAAGCTGGCAAGCAGGGCACGCCGCGGCACCACATCCGAAACATCGGGGCTGCCCAGGAATTCAACGATGGCCTGCACCTGACTCCCGAGCGGTTGTCGCGTGGCCACTTCGAGGCAACGGGCACGCACAGCCGGGGCGGGATCCGCCAGGAACCGTTTCAAAAGTTCCGCCCTCTGCCCGCGCTGCAAAGCGATCAGCGTCCCCGAGGCTATGGCCCGCAGATGGGGATCTTCTTCCTTGAGCAAGCGGCTCAGCCCGCTGGGGATTTTGGGTTCCTGCAGATAGGGACCAAGGATCGTGAGGGCTTCCATGGCGGACATCACCGTGTCCCGACGAAGCTTGCTGCTCAGGGTTTTCAGACCCTCTTCTGCATCCAACTTGCCAAGGGCCTCGGCCGCGGCTAAACGCAAGCGGCGTAGGGGAGCATCATGGCTCAGCTTGGCGAGGGTCTTGACGCTGCGCTCTTCCCCGTGTTCTCCCAGTGCCCGCACCACGGCCAGCTGCATTTCCCAGTCCTTGTCCTTGAGCAGTTTGTGCAGGGTCTTGGCCAGGTCCTCTTCGCCGCGCCCGATGGTGAGCTCCAAAGCCTGCAGCCGTTCGGTTGCATCCTTGGAGCGCAGGCTGGGCTCGGGGTCTTGGACGGCGCCAAGGGCAAGTCCCCCGGCCAGGGCAGCACCCAGAATCCAAGCGAGCGCGGGCTGGTGGCTGGACAGAAGTTCTTTCATGGGGGCAGCCTAGCGAATCGGCTGCTCCGGTGACACGAGGGGCATTGGCTGGGTGCTCCAGCATAGGTTCAGGTCACGGCTGTCCGAGCCAGGACTGCTGGGTGATCACGGAATCGCCGCGGACCTGCCCAGGGTTTTGATCTTCCGCGTTGCGCTACTTCCCGGAGCCCGCTTCCGTGGCGGTCACGCGCTCCATGGAAATCACCATCAAGACGTTTCCTTTGCCCTCTCCCATGTAAAAGGTACTGACGTATGCATCGCTGGTGCGCACGGTTTCCGAACGGTGGTGGGTGATGATCCCCTCGTGATTGGGCGCGTCCCAATGCATGGTCATGGTCGTCCCATCTTTCGACATGGACCCTTCCATCAGAGCAAAGTAGGAACTCGTGCTGTCGACCCAAGTGCCGGTGTAGCTCTTGGTGTCTGGGTGATAACCGAAGGTGCCCGCGCCCGTGTACAGGGTGCCCATGAACTCGCTGGAGAAGGTCGATTGGATCCAGAAGGGGCCGACCGCTACGTTGGTTTCCTTGGCGGGAAAACTCATCTCCGTCCCATCGGGCATGGTCATGGATAGATCGCCCGCCCAGTTGCCGACGGTTGCGGTCAGGGCCTTGTGCTCCGCCGTGGGCATTTCATAGACCGGGGCTTCCCCCGGGATCTCTGGATCCTGCGGCTGTCCGCTCAAGGCCAAGGCAGTGACCCCAAGGATTGTGGCACAGAGAGTCAGAACAGGGATTCGAATCGGACCTAAGAGCATGCTCATTGGGGGGCAGTTGGGTTTCAAACGCGAGTGCAACTGGTGGGGACACCGGGAATCGAACCCGGATGGCCTTG
>CALEMP010000229.1 GCA_937910685.1 uncultured bacterium | reverse complement strand
GTTGCCCACGTCCAGCGGGAAAGACTGGGTGGAAGTACCCGGTCAGGATGGGCGTGTGCATCTCGCGCGCATGATGACTTGGGTGCCTGGACCGCTCTTGGCAGATCTGCCCGGGCGCAACATGGACACTTGGTGCAGCTTGGGGGAATTGCTTGGCCGGGTGGATCGTTGCCTAGCAGAGTTGCCCAGGAAATCTGGGGAGGGGCAGCACAGCTGGTGCATGGAAGCCACCGATCCATTGGCCCAGGTCTTGCACATGGAACCCGATCCAGACATGCGGCGTTTGTTCGAGCGTGCCCTGCTGCTCTATGGGGGATGCGTACGTCAGGTGATCGGCGACTTGCCTCAACAGCTGCTCTTCTATGATGCCAACGAGTTCAACCTGACCGGGCAAGTAGAGCCCGGAGTCGCGGGTGCTTCCGACCGCGCAATGGTGACCGGTTTGTTTGACTTGGGAGACGTGGCGGTGTCCGCCCGTGTGACCGAGATCGGCATCGCCGTGGCCTATGCAACTCAGTTGTCGGATGAGGATCCTCTGCACGTTGCCTTGTCCCTCGTGCGTGGATACCACCGGGTCTTTCCCCTGGAACTGGAAGAACTCAATCTGGTGATTCCCTGTGCGGCGGCTCGCTTGACCATGAGCTTGATCCATGGCCGGGCCGCGCGGGAAGCGGACCCCCATAACGCGCACCTCAGTCAGCACACGGGGGATGGGGCCCAAACCCTAGCAGCCCTCTTAGAAATCTCCCCCGAGCACGCCCGTCAGTATCTGGGTGAGGGTCTGGGCTTGCTGCCAAAGGGACCAAGCCACGAGCCTGCAGACCTGGCCGCGCTGCTGGTCTCCCGTAAAGCCGTGCTCAATCCTGGGCTTTCCCTTTCCTACGACGAGTCCCTAGTGATTCTGAGAGGTGCGGGAAGTTACTTGTTCGATGACACGGGAAGGCCCTATCTCGATTGCGTCAACAACGTCTGCCACGTGGGCCATTGCCATCCAAGGGTGGTGACGGCCCTCGCCACCCAAGCGGCCCAGTTGAACACCAACAGCCGCTACCTGCATCCGGGCCGTTTGGCCTATGCCCAGCGCCTCGCGGGTCTCTTTCCCGATCCGTTGGAAGTGGTTCAGTTGGTGAACTCGGGATCAGAGGCCACGGAGTTGGCACTGCGCATGGCCCGTGCCAAAAGCGGCGCGCAGCATTTTTTGGTGCTGGGGGGCGGCTACCACGGAAACAGCGCAGGTGCCATGGGAGTCAGTCCCTACAAGTTCAACGCCCCGGGGGGCGGCGGGTGCCCGAATTGGGTGCACGAACTGTCGTGCCCAGATCCCTATGGAGGCTTGCACCGGGGCCCCGATTCTGCTGAGGCCTATGCGGACGAGGTCGAACAGGCCTGTCTTGATGTGGAAGCCAGTGGCGGAAGGGTCGCGGCGCTTTTGGCCGAGCCCTTGATCGGTTGCGGCGGCCAAGTCGTTCCCCCGAGAGGTTGGTTGAGTCGCGCTGCGGCCATCGTCCGTAAGCACGGGGGCCTGTGCATCGTGGACGAGGTGCAGGTGGGCTTCGGTCGGGTGGGGAACGACTGGTGGGCCTTTGAACAGGAAGACTTTGTGCCGGATCTGGTGACCCTTGGCAAACCCATGGGCAACGGTCATCCCATGGGGGCGGTGATCGCCACTCGAACCGTGGCGGACGCCTTTGGTGATGGTCCTGAATACTTCAACACCTTTGGGGGCAATCCGGTTTCTTGCGCCGTGGGCATGGCAGTGCTCGATGTGATCGAAGAGGAGGGCTTGATCGATCAAGCGGCTCGCGTAGGGGCTCACCTTGTCCGGGGCCTGGGCAAGTTGGCCCAGGAGTTTTCGGTGATGGGGGACGTGCGCGGACGGGGCTTGTACCTGGGCGTGGCTTTTGTACGCGACGGAGAAACCCGCGAAGGGGATCCAGAGCGGTTAGCCAGGGTGGTGCAGATCGCCAAAGAAGCTGGGGTGCTCTTGTCCATCGACGGTCCCGGACATGATGTGCTTAAGATCAAGCCGCCCCTGGTGTTTTCAACCGAGGACGCGGATCTTGTGTTGGCGGTTCTCGAGCGCGGCTTGCAGCAAACCGAGTCCGCCTAGTCCCGTCCGGCGAAGTGTTTCCTCGCTTGACCGGGTACGGGTCGAACCCTCAGCGCGCTGAGGCAAAGGGCGCGCAGTGTTCGCATGCGCAATCAGGATCGAACCAAGTTGTGCTTTCTGGCTCTTCGCCTGTGGCATACCCAAGGGCTTGCAAATCCGCCGCTTGTTCCGGGGTCACTGCCTGGGAAGAGCCCAGCCCCACCTCGGGCCCGCTGGTGAGCCACTCCACCAACTTGCGTCGCAGGAGGGCCGCACGCTCCGGTTGGATGGCGGACAAGTCTTGCAGGCAATCGGGGTCTACCACGCGGTCAAAGAGTTCAAAGGTGTGGCCCCTGCGCCAATTAGCCAGGGACCATTCCTTGTGGTCTTTGAGTTGCAGAATGAAATACCAACGGTCAATGCTCATGGCGGCGCTCATGCCGTGGGCGGCAATCAGCATACGTGGACCCTTGTCGGGGGTCTCAAGCAAGGTGCGCAGGTCGCGGCCCGGGAAGCCCGAGGCGCTGACTTTGGCGGCGGACAAGAGGGTATGGGCCAGGTCGTACTGACGCGAGGCTCCGGCGACAATCTTGCCCTCGGGAACTCCGGGACCCGCCAGGATCAAAGGCACGTGCACCGAGGGGGGAAAAAGCTCCGCATGGTCGAACCACACGCCGTGTTCGCCAAAACACTCCCCGTGGTCGGAGGTGAATGCTACGAGGGCATCTTGCAGCCGCGGCAGGTCGAGGAGCTGGCCCACGGTTTGGTCCACATAGTCCACGCCCCCTCGGTATTGGGCGCGGACAAATTCCGGGTCACGTAATCCCTGCAGGGCTGGCGGGGGCGTGACAGTCTCGGGGTAACCCAGGGGTAAGGCCGGATCAAAGGCGTTGTTTTCCTCGGGCCAGTACCTGGTGCTGAAGGGCTCGGGAGGTTTGTAGGGCGAGTGGGCGTCGAACACATGCAGCCATAGGAAGACCGGTTCGCCCTCGGCCTCCGTTAGCCATTGCTTCAGGCGATCCGCCGCGATGCTTCCGTCCCGCTGGTTCCGCTTCGGTGCATCCAAGCGATCAAAGCCCTGGCCCAGACCGCTTTCCTCGTGCTGCAAATGAAAGGCACTCGCAGCGGCGAAGCAACGGTAGCCCGCCTGATGAAAGCGCTCCGCAAGGGTGTCTGCCTGGCTGAGCAAGGGCGAGTGGTTGTTCAGGATGTGGGTTTCCCGGGGGGTCAGTCCGGTCATCAAGGAAACGTGCGAAGGGTTGGTGACGTTCGTCGAGGTCAGGGCGTCCTCGAAGGAGATCCCGCGCTTGGCGAGGGCATCCAGATAGGGTGTCTTCACCAGAGCCCCGCTGCCCATGTGGTCCGCCCGGTGGGTGTCGCTGGTAATCAACAGGATGGTGGGAGCGTCCATGCCTTGCACCGAAACCATGGGTTCGGCCACAAAGGCCCAGCCCTCCTCGTTGCAGTCGGGGTGCAGCACCAGCTGGAACTCCACTTGGACCTCACGCCCCTCATAGGGCGCCAAATCCAAAGACTGGTTGTGCCAGGTAAGGGGCGCACTCATGCGATTTTCCAGAGCATAGCGCTCGGTGAGAGGATCTTCCCCCTCGCAGCGAAGGTGCATGGTGATCGCAGGAGCCTGGTTGGGTCGGCGCAGGGCTGGAATGAGGGCGAAGCTGAAGCGCAGGCGAGCGTCTTTAGGAACCGTGAAGGATGTGCGTAGGGGGGTATGGTTGGCAAGGGACCGACCGGATCGAGCTTCTGTGTCCACGGACAGCATGGCCAGACCATCCTGCGTCTGGGGAGTAAAGTCATCCAGGGGGCTGAGGACCGTGGTGATCGAGGTGACCGCCATCATCGAAGTCAAACCCCTGGACTCGACGCGAATCGAATTGATGGGAGCGAGCTGGCCGCGTAGGGCCGGGAGTGGGAAGAGGAAGTGAACAGGTCCTATGTGCGTGGACGAACACTCGATCCAAGCACTGAGGGTGACCAGTTCCTCGTCCCGCCAAACCGACACCATCAGGTTCTCGGGAACGGCGCCAAACGTGTCGACACCTACCACCACGGAATTGAAACTGCTCGGGTCCATGGACTCTTGCAAGGTCACGGTTACGGGCTCGGAGCCTTCTGCAACCATGGCGGGAATGCGGTTGATGGGCAGTCGGTCTTCGGGATTGGATCCCCCTACGATCTTGATGAACTCTCCGCGTTCGGTGCCCTGGGCAGTCCAGCGGGGATCACCTTTGGCGGGAATGTACTCGACTACCGTGGCCGCAGCTTGGCTCGCGGGCCCATCGAAGGATTCGAGAGTCAGGTGTTCCACATAGCCGGGGCCAGCGGGCAATCCCGATGGATCCCCGCCACAGGCAGAGAGGCCCAGCAAGATCCCGGTGATGATGATTGCGCCGGGAGAGAGGGCGGCGTATTGGGTGCTCACGGTTGCTGCTCCAGGATTTTTTTAGCGGTCAAGTGAACGGGCACCCAAGGCTTTTCTGATTTCACCGATTCCACACCGGTTGAATAGCCCAGGGCGGAGAGCTCTGCAATTTCGGCTGCGCTTGTGTTGCGCATGGCGACGAGTGGGCCGTGGTCTTTCTCGTGCAGCCAAGCCACCAAGAGTTCCAGCATTTCTTCGGCGCGGGCGGGTTCTTGATCTCGCAGGTTGGTGCCGCAAAGAAGGTCCTTGGATATGTCATGCAGGAACACGTGGAGTGCTGCGACTTGGCCTAGCGAGGGTCGGCGCTGATCGCGCAACTGCATCAGGAGATGCCAATGGCCCACGGTTACCGAGGCGCTGAACCCATGGGCCGACATGGCGAAGATTGGCTCATCGCTGCTATCCTCGTCAGCATCGAGGTGTCGCAGCAGGTTGGTACCGGGGTATGCCGCGCCGTAGAGCCCCGACAGATCGAGCATCGTCCGGCCCAAGTCCAGTTGGTTCACTCGCTTCGCTATACGCGCCCCTGGCGGGACTTGATCCCCGGTCAGGATGAGGGGCACATGCAGGGTGGAGGGCGTTAGGGTGCGATGATCGAAACGGGAAAGAATGCCGTTTAACTCTTCCCCATGGTCGGCGGTGAAGGCCACGACCCCGGTCTGTACCCGGGGCTCGCGTAGGAGGCGGCCTAGTTCTTTGTCGAGGTAGCTCACCTCTCCCCGATAAAGGGCGGCGGGCCATTCCGTGTGACGCAGGTCCTTCAGCCGGGGGGGGTAGGTCCCTGGTTCCCAGTTGTGTTTCGGCAAGCTCGGGTCAAAGGGGTCGATGTCCGCATCCCAATAGCGATCCGCGTAGTCCTTCGGCGGGGCGTATGGATCATGGGCATCAAAGAGGTGTAGCCAAATGAATACCGGCCTTCCCGCTGCTTCTTTCAGCCATTTACGGGTTTGAGCCACCGGGATCTCGGCCTGGGGTGGCTTGCCCATAGGCGACCAGACCATGTCAAAGCCCTGGGCGACGTCGGTGCCGCGCGGGCCAAGGTGGCGCACGGTGACCACGGCGATGGTCCACCAACCCTGTTCACGGTAGGCCTCGCCAAGGGTCCAAGCCTCATCAACCATGCGCTCGGTGTTGCTCAGCACTCGGCTGTCCCGCGGGTGGATGCCGGTCAGAATTGCCGCATGGGATGGGGACGTGATGTTGGTGGAGGCATAGCCGCGCTCGAAAATGACTCCCAGATCGCCCAGGGCATCGAGGCTGGGCGTGCTCACGTCGACTCCCATCTCGGCGCAGCCCATGTGGTCTCCCCGGTGGGTGTCGCTGGTGATCAAGAGCGCTAGGGGCGGCGCAACTCCCGCGTTCAACACCGCCACGTTGGTCAAGGCGCAGGCGCCGAGGGTCGCGCCTTCCTGCTGGAACAGGAAGGAAACCTTGGCGTCCCTCCCGGCGTATTCCGAAAGGTCCACGTCCATGTCTTGGAACGGACTGTTCTGTATTGAGAGATCCAGGCTGGCGACCTCATCCGAGAAGCCGTCCCCAGAAATCGTGACCACCAGTTCTGGTTTTTCGCCCCGCATTTGGGCTTCTGCAAGGATTCCCGCCGAGGCGATCAGGTGAGTCCCCGTTCGGATCGGGCCTAGGGCACAAGCTACCGGGAAATCCTGGGGTAGGCCCCAGCCCATGCGGGCCTCTTCGCCGATGGCAATCGTGTCTGCGGCGCCGTCCAGAGCCGGGTAATGGGAACTCGTGGGCCGTTGCCAAAAGTCCACGTGTTGAATCGCGCTGGGGCCGCCGCTGATCTTGATGCGCAATTCCCGGAAGGGGTGGGTGGTGGGCAGTTGCGGCGCGTCGAAGATCAAAGATTGGTTGACACCCAGGGGGAGGGCTACCTGCGCTTTCAAGGGCAACTCGCGACCCGTTGATGAGATCAAGCTGAGGTCGACCCTTTGTTTGGTGCCTTGGAAAACGCCATCCACCACGATGCGATTGAAGCCGGGCTCAAGCGGGCCGGGAATGGTCAGGCTTGCTCCCTTTCCAGTGGGCAACACCAGACGCTTTTTCTCGAACCTGGGACCCACATCCCCCGTGACCTTTGTGCTCCAGTCATCGGGATTGGAGGGGGCCTCGAGGCGTGCAATTAGGGTTGGCTGACGGGAGGGGATGCCGCCATCGGGGACCAGTAGCTCCAGATGTCGCACCTCCCCGGGGCCAGAATTGAGGGACAGATGGTCAGAGCCGCAGGCCCCCAAGAGGGCAAGGGTAAGGGTGGGGAGGAGATGACGCATTGTGGGGGCGCGGGGCGCACAACAAGGAGTCTAGCGGCTTCCACCCTTGAGTTCCCTGGGCCTGGGGAGTGTTTTTGGCAAGAACTAGGGCGATCATCCTTCAGGGGGCGATTCTGTCAGGGGCTGGAGAGTTCTCGGGCCGCTCAGCCTGTGTCCTCCGAATCCTTGGTCCAGGGCTTTCATTGACGCCCGGGCTGTATCCAGGAAGTGGGAACCCTTCCACCCGCAGGAACCAGTTTCCGGAGGTGAAGGGGGAATAGACCGCCAGCTGAAAAGGACCCGCGGAGTCCACCGCGAAGACTGCGGTTTCTACGAATCCCGAGGTCTCCCAGGCAGCGGCGTAGCTGCTGGTGGTGGGATCCCAAACCGCTAGATCCAGGTCTAGGGCCTCGAAATCCCCTTCCAGGGTCACGAAAACCTCCATTGGGCCGGCGGCCACAAAACCCAGGTGATCGGTCAGGTCAAAGCCCGGAGCCGCATCCACCACGCCCACCAGGTCAAGGATCTGGAAGACCTCAAGTGAATCGAATACCTGGGTATCCCAGGGTTGATCGTTGAGCTCGACCTCGTGCAGGGGACCGGTGTGGGAGCCGGAGCCGGGGTCTCCCACATGAACCATCGGGCCGCAAGAGGTGATCAGGCCAGCGAGCAGGAATAGGTTGTGGAGGGGCTTCATGGTTGATTCCAGGTAAGAGTTGCGGTTGGGTGGGTGAGACACCGCCGGCAGCGCACCAGGGGCCGTTGGCGAAATGTCTTCGTCACCGGCGGTGTCCGCCTGAAGAGGAACAAGTTTCGTGCCAACCCCAGGGGAGGGGCTTGGCGGTCGGGCGCGAGGGAGTATGGACTCTGCCGGGGACACCTGCGCTCTCGCTGGAGCCCAGGGGAAACCGGCCGTCTATCAGGGAGCTCTGGTTTCCTGGACCGCAAAATCCCACCATGGATCCGTGTGTGTCCCACGTCCTCTGGTCCTCTTCGCTTTGATTGCATCCGCCATGGGTCTGTTGGCGTCGCACTTTTTCGTGGCCCCCGGACCCCAGGCTGTGTTCTGGTTCCTGCCGGGGGAGCTCGCTTTCCGATTGCTTTGGGTCGCCCTGGCAACGGTTTGGTTGTTCTTCTTCTCCGCTTTGGTGTGGCGTCGTGAAGAGCCGCCGGAAGAAGCGGAGGGCGGCGAGTCATGACCCTGCCCTTTGTTTTCCTCAGCCTGTATGTGGTCGCACTGCTGGCCATCGGTGTGGTTGCCGCGCGCCGCGCAGGTCGCTCCCCGGAGGATTATTTCTTGGCGGGTTCGGGCCTCGGATCTGTCGTGTTGTTCATGGCGCTCTTTGGCACCAACTGCACGCCCTTTGTCCTGGTGGGAGTCCCCGGTTTGGCCTACCACGACGGTTTGGCGGTGTTTGGACTGAACGTGCCCATCGTTGCCCTTGGGATCCCTTTGAGTTTCTGGGCGATTGGTTTGCCCGCCAGGCGGGAGGCGCGACGCTTAGGTGCTTTGACTCCGGCGGAGTTGTATGCGCGCCTCTTGGATCACCGGGGTGTGGGCTGGGCTCTCTTTGCGGTGTTTTTCCTGTACACCTTGCCCTACATGGCGACTGCGGTAGAGGGCGGCGCGCGCAGTTTATTTTTTGCCAGTGAGGGGGGCTTGCCGATGGTTTGGGGCGGGTCCCTGATCTTGGGGCTGGCGTTGCTTTACACCTCCCTTGGGGGCATGCGCGCCACTGCTTGGACGAACGTTTTGCAAGGGGCCTTGTTCATGGGTTTCATGGTCGCCGCAGCCTGGGTGGGGGCCCGGGCAGTTGGTGGTTGGAGCGCCGTGTTCGAGCGCTTGGGTGAGGTCGATGGGGGACGCCTCTTAGCCCGGCCGAATCATGGGTTGTATGGGGGTGGGGCCTTGCTCTCCTGGAGCCTGGTGATCAGTCTGACGGTGATCAGTTTTCCCCACATGCTGGTGCGTCTGATCGCCGCCAAGAATGCTCCGTCCATTCGGCGGGTGGCGTTGCTCTATCCCTTTGCCTTGGTGGCCCTTTGGCTGCCGGCGGTGTTGCTCGGTTTGCTGGGTCGGGATTTGTTTCCAGGATTGATCGGCCGCGAGTCGGACCAGGTCTTTGCCATGATCTCGGGCGAGGTCTTGCCGCCGACCCTGGGAGCCTTGGGCTTGGTGGCGGTCTTGGCGGCGGTGATGAGCACCTTGGACGCGCAACTCTTGACCTTGGGCTCCATGTTGAGCCGGGATGTGATGCGGCCGGCCTCGGACAATCGGGTGGAGGTACGCCGGGGGCGTTGGTTTGGCCTGGTGGTGGCGGGGATGGTCTTCGTGGTGTGGCGCTATGTGCCGGGTTCGATTTTCTCTTCTGCAGCGGTGGCATTTTCTGGTTATGTGACTCTCTTTCCCCTGCTGCTCTTGGGCCTACGTTGGCAACGCTGCAGCGCGGGTGGAGCCCTGGCTGGGATGGCCCTCGGGAATCTGGCCCTCTGGGTGTGCTTGGGACTGGCCGAGGGCCCGGCTCCTGCGGCCATGACCCCTGTCCTCGGGGGGCTTCTGCCCGGGGCCTTTGGTTTCCTTGCAGCGACCCTGGGAACCATTGCTGGGAGTTGGCTTTGGCCGCGCAGGGCCGTGTCCCCTTCTGTTTCAAACACGCTTTCATCCCGCAAGGGTGGCCCTCCTCTGGCATGATGGTGCGCTGCCATGACCATCACCCGCCACACCTCTGAGCCTGAAACCTCCCCCAGTGGCGCCGATTCCCCTCGGCTCTGCGTGGTCACTTTTGGCTGCCAGATGAACAAGTACGATTCGTCCCTGGTGGAGGGCCGCTTTCGCAAGCAGGGCTATGACACCACCTCGGATATGGAAGAGGCGGACGTGGTCATTTTCAACACTTGCAGCGTGCGCGATCATGCGGAAGAGCGCACCTGGAGTTGGGTGGGGGAGCTCAAGGAGCTCAAGCAACGCCGACCGGAAATGGTGATTGGCTTGATGGGCTGCATGGCCCAGCGGGTGGAAAAGGAAGCTTTCAAGCGGGCCGCGCACATTGACCTAGTGGCGGGCACGCGTCAGTTTCAACATCTACCCCGTATGGTGGAAGAGGTTCGCGTCCGACGTGCGGATGCCAGCTTGAGCCGTAAAGACGAGCGGGTCGCATTCACCGACATGGCTGCTGAGGTTCCCGTGGACCGCACGGGCGAGGTTTGGACCGGTGGCATCCAGGCCTTCTTGGCGGTCATGCGTGGCTGTGCTTTGTCCTGTACCTATTGCGTTGTGCCCTTGACCCGCGGCGGGGTGCAAAGTCGTTCGATTGCCGAGCTGGTGCAAGAGGCACGTTGGCACGCGGACCAGGGAGTCAAGGTGTTGACCCTCTTGGGACAAACCGTGAACAGTTATGGCGAGGATTTCCCTGTTCCCCTTGATGGGGAAGTTCGGGGCAGCGGCCGTCAGGGCCGCGAGGGCCTTGGGAACCTCTTGCGCGCCCTACAAGAGGTGCCGGGCATCGAGCGTATTCGCATGATCACCCTGCACCCATCCTATGCAACTCGCGCCCTGGCGGAAGCCATGCGCGACTGCGACAAGGTCGATCATTTCTTGCCCCTGCCGGCCCAGGCTGGGAGTGATTCGGTTTTGAAGCGCATGAAGCGCGGCTACAACTTGGACCTCTATCGGAAGCGCGCGGACACCCTGCGTGACGTGCTGCCAGACCTGGAGTTGGGCAGCGATTGGATCGTTGGCTTTTCTGGCGAGACAGACGAGGACTTTGAAGGTTCCCAGCGCTTTCTCGAAGAGCAAAAGTTCATTGTCAATTACATCTTCAAGTACGACGAGCGTCCGGGTACCAAGGCCTCGGGTCTCCCCGACGACATACCCATGGCCATCAAGAAGGAACGCCACCAACTGTTGATGGCAACATCCGAGCGCGTGCAACGGGCTCGCTTTGAACAACGGTGTGGCCAGACCGAGCGGGTTTTCTTCGAAGCGGTTTCTCCCCGGGACCCCAAGATTATTCAGGGCCGCTCCGTGCATGGCTTGTCCGTGTCGGTTGCGGGCACCAAAGAGCTGATCGGATGCACCGTGCCTGTTATTCTGGACGAATGCACCGCCTATGGCTTCTCTGGCCGCCTACCCCTGGAAACTAAATCCAAGTGAGGGTCGAGCCTTCCCTTGCGACGGTTCTAGGGCTGGTGCTTTGCGCATCCTGCGGGAGCGGTACTCCTGAGTATCGGTTTGGAATGACCGACGTGACCGATTCCTCGGGCCTTGGACTCTTGCCCCTGCGGGGAGACTTGGAGCCCCAAGCCTTGATCGAGGTCAAGGGTGGTGGCTTGGCCCTGATCGACGGGGATGGGGATGGGGACTTGGATCTGTTTCTGCCCCGCTGTGGTGGCAGCGTCAGCAATCTTTCCCACACCAGCGGTGGACGCTACTTGGAAAACTTGGGTGGTCTCCAGTTCCGCGACGCCACGGCCACGAGTGGTTTGAGTTTTTCCCATTGGAGTTTTGGATCTGCGGTGGGGGATGTGAATGGAGATGGGCTGGATGATCTTTTTGTCTGTGCCCATGGCCCCAACATGTTGTTCCTGCAAAAGCCAGAGGGAGGCTTCATGGACGCCAGCGTTTCCGCGGGCCTCGCCACAACATCTGCCTGGAGCAGCGCCGCGTCCTTCGGCGATCTGGATGGGGATGGGGACTTGGACCTTTATGTGGCCAACTATGTGAAGTTCGATCTCGACTCTTTGCCCAAGCCCATGCTGTTCCGGGGTGCGCAGGTTTTTGGCGGTCCCATGGGACTTGTTGCCGAGCCCGATGAGATCTATTTCAACCAGGGGGATGGAACGTTCACCCCGGCCACAGCTCATTTTGCCTCCCCCAAGCCGGCCTATGGTTTGGGAGTCGTGATCGCGGATTTTGATGCCAACGGGACCCAGGAGGTTTTTGTGGGCAACGATTCGGGGCCCAACTTCTTCTTCCAGCGCAAGGGGGCGGCTCCCTCCCAAGGGGGCTCGACTCCTGCTCCTCAGGAAACCGAGCCAGGGGGTTCCACCGGGACTGAAGTCCACTCGGTCGACGACCAGGCTGCCCTGTTCTTCACCGACTGCGGTCTGACCTCTGGCCTTGCCTTTGACGAAAATGGCCTGGGGCAAGCGACCATGGGCATCACTCTGGGGGACGTGAATCGGGACGGCCTGCCCGATTTGTTCACCACGAATTTCATGGGGGACCGCAACACCCTGCATCTGAATCTGGGTGATCTCCTTTTCGACGACGCAACCCGGCGCTGGGGCCTCGGCCAACTCTCGGTGCCCTACCTCGGCTGGGCCACCACGTTTTTAGATTTGGACTGTGACGGCACCGAAGAGCTGCTGGCTTTCAACGGTCACGTCTACGGAGATTTGATCTGCCGCGAACAAGGCTGGAAGCACCGTCAGGCGCCCCTGCTCTTTGGCCAAGAGGGCAATCGCTTTGCCCAAATCCGCGCCAAGGAAGCCGGTCCGTGGGTTCTCTCCCAGGGCGTGGACCGGGGTGCGGTTCGTGGGGATCTTGATGGGGATGGAGACTTGGACCTCATCTGCCGCACCCTTTCCGGTTCCCTACGCCTCCTTCGTAACGATGCCCTGCCGGGCCGCAGCGTCTTGATCAAGCTCTCCCAACCCAACTCCAAAAACCCCTCCGGAATCGGTTCCCGCATCGCCCTGCTCGGCGGCCCCGAGCCCCAACACCGCTGGATCACTTCCTCGGGTACCTATCAATCCGCGAATGCCCAACACGCCCAATTCGGCACCGGCCCCTTCCGCGGGCCCTTTCACGTGGAAGTGACCTGGCCCGACGGCATCTCTGAGAAATTCCCCAACATCATGCCCGGCATGAACTTTGTCCTCGTGCGAGGTTCCGGCCAATGAGGTTCGCCCGCTTCGGCCTGTTGCTCTTGACCTTCCTCGGGGGACTCTGGGTCTACTTCGCCCAGGGAGACGATCCCAAGCCCGCTCCCGAGGACCCATTCATCGGCCTGATCGCCACGGCCCGCGCGGAACTCATCAACCACGCACCCTTCCCTCCGTCCAGCCGCGCGCCCCTCACCGCCGCGCGCATCCACCTTCAAGCCGGCCGCCCCGAACGAGCCCGCGCCCTGATTCTCCCCGAACTCGAAGGCGAGTGGTCTGCTGAAGCGCACTATCTCCTGGGCATTCTTGAATCCCGTGCCCAACTCTGGCAAAGAACTCTGGACGCCCTGACCCTGGCCCTGACCCCCGGCGCTGCCTATCCCGAAAAACCCATCGCGCCCTTCCGCTTGGCTCGCGCCCTGGAAGAAACCGGCCGCATTCCTGCCGCCCGCCTTGCCTACCAACTCGACCACGATCTCTCCGGCGACGGCGAAGCCCTTTTCCGCCTAGGATTGCTCGACATCGAAGCCGGTCACTTTCCAAAAGCCAAAGCCAACCTGGAAAACGCCCTGGGCCGTTTCACCCAGCCCCAAGCCCGGTCGCGCACATTGGCAGCCCTCTCGGATATTTCGCTCGCATCCAACGACCTGTCCCAGGCCCGTGACCTGCTCGAACAAGCCGCAGTCCTTCACCAACACCCAGAACTCCTCCACCGCCTAGCCCAACTCTGCCGCCGCATGGGGGACACCGAGGCCGCCGCAGGCTATGCGGCTGAGGCGGGTGAGTGAAGGGCAGGCCGGGTTCAGCTCAACAGGCCGCTCACGGTTTCCCGCTCGCTCGAAAGCTCTTTGGCTGAGAGGGCGATCTTTTCGGCCAAGAAGGGGGTGAGCTCTAGGCCCTGGACGATTTCCCAGCCGCCTTTGCCGTCGGCGCGCACGGGGAACGATGAGATCAGGCCTTCGGGAACACCGTAGGAGCCATCGGACTTGACGCAGACCGAGCGCCACTCGCCGTCCGGGGTGGCATTGCGGAGGTCACGCACGTGGTCGACCAAACCGTTGGCTGCGGATGCAGCACTGGAGAGACCGCGGGCGGCGATGATTGCTGCGCCGCGCTTTTGGACGGTCTCAAAGAACGTCGTGGTGAGCCAGTCGTTGTCACCGATGACCTCGGCGGCACTGACCCCGTTGATCGTGGCGTGCACAAAGTCCGGCACTTGAGTGGCGGAGTGGTTGCCCCAGATGAGTGCGTTCTTGACGGCGCTGGTGTGTACGCCGGCTTTGGCTGCCAGTTGAGCCTGGGCGCGGTTTTGGTCCAGGCGGGTCATGGCGCTGAAGCGATCGTCGGGCACGTCGGGGGCCGAGTGCATGGCGATCAGGCAGTTGGTGTTGCAGGGGTTGCCGACCACAGCCACGCGCACATCGCTGGCGGCGTTGTCGTTGATTGAACGGCCTTGGCCCGTGAAAATCGGACCGTTTTCGCGGATCAAATCGCCGCGCTCCATTCCTGGGCCGCGGGGCTTGGAGCCCACGAGCAGGCACCAGTTGGCGTCCTTGAAGGCCACGTCAGGATCACTGCTAAGAACCATGTCCTGCAGAAGGGGAAAGGCACAGTCTTCCAGTTCCATGGCGACGCCATTGAGGGCAGCCATGGCCTTCTCCATCGGGATCTCGAGCATTTGCAGGATCACCGGTTGGTCCGGGCCGAACATTTGGCCGCTGGCGATTCGAGGCAAGAGGGCGTAGCCGATTTGGCCGGCAGCGCCGGTGATGGTTACGCGAATGGGGGCCTTGGTCATGGAACAGGGAGGTGGTTTGGGGGTGGTTTGGGTCGGGCCTCCGTCGGGGAGACCGCTGTTTCTGGCCAACAGTTTGCCTCCCAAAGGAGGCGCTGCAAGGGGCAAGGTGGCGAATCCTAACAGGGATGTGGGACCGGGTTTTGGAGAAAGTCCCTGGGGAGAGGTCTGGGGGGAATGGATCTGAATCCTATCCCGCCAATGGGGATGGAATGAGCCGGGGGCATTGGTGCCGAGCGTCCCAAGACCGTAGCCTAGGGGACTGGCGTGGATAGAACCCATCCACCGCCCGCCCCCGCAATGCCCCTCGACATCGACACCCCGACCCTTCAGGCTCACCTGCGCGATTTGGCGCGTGAGGCACGGGAGATGCGTTTTGACGTGGCCCCCAATCCCTGCGTGGGAGCCGGAATCCTGGCCGGAGGGAAATTGATTGGGCGAGGGATGCACGGGCATTGGGGCGGTCCCCATGCGGAGCTCGTGGCCCTTAAGGCTGCGGCTGCTTCGGGTGTACCCCGGGGATCCTGGGAGGCGTTGTTGGTGACCCTCGAGCCATGCTCGAGTTTTGGCAAGACGCCGCCCTGCACCGAGGCCATCATCGCTGCGGGGATCTCACGGGTCGTGGTGGGTTGCTTGGACCCCGACCCACGCCACCGAGGGAGTGGACTCGAGGCGCTCAAGAACGCTGGCATCGAAGTCATTAACCTTGACGGCACGATCCGCTTGCGCGATCAGTCCCCGCATTTCTTGCGCTGGCTTTCCCCTGAACGCCTGCGAATTCCCAGGCCTTGGACCATCGCCAAATGGGCCCAGACCCGATCGGGGCAACTTTTGCCACCCAAGGACGTGGGAGGCGGGCGTTGGATCAGCGGCCCCGAAGCGCTGGCCGAGGTGCAGGTCTTGCGCGGTCGGGTAGAGGGCATCATGACCGGTTTTGGCACGGTGCGCGCCGACAATCCACGTTTCACCGTGCGGCCTCCCGGGCAGCGCAAGAACCCTCCCCAGCGATTCATCCTGGACAGCGACCTGCGCACGCCGCCGGATGCGCGTTTGTTCGCCCAATTGGATGCCGGGGGTGAAACCGACGAGGCCGGGGGCCAGGTGGTGATTTTCTGCCGCTTTGGCGCGGACGTGGGACGCGCCCGGGCCTTGGCTGCTGCGGGAGCCGAAGTGCAAGAGGTGCGCTCCATGGATCGCACCCGCCTGGACCTGCAGGACATCCTTCTGCGTATGCACGAGCGCGGCATCGAGCGTCTTCTCTTGGAGGCCGGACCGCAATTGACCTCCGCCATGTTGGAGGCGGGCGTCGTGGATCAGGTCTGCATCTACACCGGAGACGTGCTGGGCGGAGAGGGCGCGACCCTAGCCGATGCCCTGGTCACCGTACGCCTGGTGGACCGACGGGACTTGGAAGTGGGGGATACCTCGCGCGTAGATTCTTTTGTGACCTTGCCGCCGGGTACCCGTTGAGGGCATTGACTCTGGTTCCGCTTGCGGTTCTGGGCTGCCTTTGGGGCTGCGCGAGTGCGCGGCTTACCCCGCCCCAGCCCGTGTTGGCATCTGCGGCGGCCTTGGCTGAAGAAGCTCATGCTGCCCAGCGTGTGGGGGATCGCGACCGAGCCCAAGATCTTTGGCGTGCGGCGGCTGAAGCAGATCCCAGTTGGAGTTTTCCCCAGCGCTCTCTGCAGCTGCTTGCCATCGGGGATGCCCGTGGCCCGGAAGTCTTGGAAGAGGCGCTCGCCGCAGTCAACCAAAACATCCCAGGCAGCGCCTATCTGCTGGCACGGTTGCACGCCCGCGAACCAGAGACCTATGGAAGGGCCCTCCATGGGGAACCCCAGGACGCTTGGCTGCACTACGGGCTGGCGGTGGAACTGATGCGGGCGGGTAGGTCTTTCAGGGCTTCATTGGAAATCCAAGATGCCGTGATGCTTGCCCGCAGCGAACTCGAACGGGTCCTTTTCCTGGGGCAACTGAGCCGGATGTCACGGGTCAGGGACCCTAAGGCGGGACCCGCTGCTGCGCTGGAAATCCTGATTGGATATTGGCGCAAGCTGCCACGGGAAGAGGGTGCCTGGTTGGACTTGTCCCTGCTGCTTCTGCGTCAAGAGAAACTCGTGCCAGGTGAGCAGCGTGCCTGGTTGCGTTCCTTGGGGGCGGAGGTGCTGGGGGATTCCCGGTTGACCAGGGCCGAGCGCAAAGTGGTTGCGGACATCTTGAGTACCGATGACTTGCTGCGCGAGGTGCTGGCCCAGGATTCCACTAGGGAACGGTCTTTGTCCCAAGTCCTTGATGAACCCATTGGGTCGAATTGGACCGATTCCCTCTTGGCAGGTGTGCTCCAAGGGGAGTGGCGCAAGGCTCTGCCAGCCCAGGCCAAGGACGCCAGCGGCCGACCCAAGGACGTGCGCCTTGGCCAAGTGGACGACGCCCTCTCTACGCTGGCCGAGGACTACAACCTGGATAACCTGGTCGATCTTGGGGAAATGTTATTGGCCGCTGGTCGACCCCTGTGGGCTCGCCATGTGGCCCGTGCATTGGATCCAATGGATGCGGGGCGAGCCTCGGACTTGGACGCCCGGGCGCGTCTGCTGCAGAGCGCACAAACCGCTTTGGCTGAGGCCCTTGAGGACCTGCAGGGGGGCGACCTGATGGGAGCCGTCAGCTTGGACAGGGAGCCCAAGCGCAGTATGGGCGAGGCGCAGGAGGCTTTCGATCTGGAAGAAAACGCCGGATCCTTGGAAGGGATGAACGCGGTGCTCGAGGCCCTCGAAACCAGGCTGGAACCCCTTTACTGGGCGGGTTATCGGGCACAGCATTCCGATGAGGCCGTGCCGGACGAGCAGCCCGCTGGATTTGGATTTACCAAGAGTCCGCAAATCGAGATTTGGCCCGCTCTTCGTGGGATTTCAGGAGCCATGGGGGAGGGCCTCACGCCTCCAGGGTTGGCCACTCTTGCTCGCTCCATGGGCCAGTTCGTGCAGATTTCTGCTGCGACGGGCCGTCCCTTGGAAACTCGCATGGCACGGTTGCTGCTGCTGGAAAATGCCGAAGGGCTCTTGCTTGGCCGGCCCTGGAAAGGGACCCGAGTGTTGTTGGGCAAGAGCCCTTCGAACACGCAACCATGGAGAATTTCCGGAGCAGCTCTACCCGACCAATACTGGGTACGCGTGCCCGAAATTACCCGCGAACGGGCAGGTTGGATTCAATTGGCAAGACGCTTCCAAGGGCGTGACCAAGTCATCAGCAAAGCCCTGGCCCAAACCGGCTTGAGGCATGGGAATGGGAGCCCCTTGAGTCCCACGGGTATCGAGCCCGGATTGGGAGAAGCCGACCGGGTAGCCTTGGCGGTGATGGCGTCCTTGGGTGCTGAAGGATCTATTGGGCTGCAGGCCCCATCTCTGGAGGCCCTACTCGAAGTTACGTTGCGCCACGAAGAGGCCCACCTTGCGGACTATGCCCAGTGGCTGCCCCTGGGCAAGAACCTTGGGGAAGTCTTCGGGATCCTTTGGAAGGGCGGTTTCAGTGTGCGAGGCACCTGGGCGCGGGTGGAGGCTCGGGCCCAGTTGGTGGCCCTTTGCGTGGTGCCAGATCCGCGCTTGGCCCTGGTGCAGGTACTGCGGCACGTTGAGGAGCTGGAATACCGGTCTTCCCGCGGGGCCTATCCCCATGCTGAAGGCTATGCCTGGCTCTTGAAGCAATTGCTGCTCGAACTTCAGCGCAACCCTCGGGGCCTCGATCCCAGCCGTAGCCTGTTGCACCAATTGCATCGGCTCGATCCTGAAGACCTGCGCGCAGCGTGCATGGTGCTGGCCCAAAAAGAAGGCCTGGTCGGTTCTTAGAGCTTGGCGATCACTTGATCCGCCGCGGCCAAGAGCATGTTCAAACCCTCGAGAGTGTGATCGCCCATGTGCCCGATGCGAAAGGTCTTGCCCTTGAGGTCTCCGTATCCATTCGATATGGAATAATCCTTTTCGGTCAGGCCTGCCACAAGGGCCGCCACGTTCAGCTTGCCCGCTTGGATGCAAGACACAGCCGGGGCGGCGAATTCCGGGGCGGGCAAGAGGCTCAGGCCGTGGCCCTCGGCCCATTCCACCGTGCGTGCGCGCATGGCAGAGTGCACTTCGTAGCGTGCTTGCCAGGCGGCGGGGCCTTCCACCGGAGCATGCCCCTTGGGCAGGGTGACTCCAGCACTGATGTCCTCTAGTTGCTGGGCCAGGGCGTAATAGTGGGGCACCGCAGGAGTCGCCGGGGTCTTTTGGGCCGCGTGACCTTCGATGATGCGCACGGGATCCAGATACCAGCTAGGGCGATTGCGTTTCTGGGCTTCCGCCAGATACCTCTCCGAACAGCACATGACCGCAATGCCCGGGGGTAAGGCCAAAGCTTTTTGAACCCCCGCCAGGGCAAAGTCGACTCGGTTGGTGTCGAAGTCGATGGGGCCCGCGGCGATCATCGAAACCACGTCCACTAGGAAGCGCACATGGGGATGCTTTTCGAGCACCTTGGCCAGGGGTGCGAGGGGCGTGGCGGTGCCCGTGGATGTTTCGCTGGACACAACGGTCATGGCGTCGAATGGACCCTTTGTGTCCAGGGCTTGGGCCACTTCCATCGGATCCACCACCTGGCCCATGGGGACCTCGATGCGCGTGACCTCTTTGCCCAGGGCCTCGGCCACCGCGGCAAAACGCTTGGAGAAAGCGCCGTTGATCAGAGACAACACCCGCTTGCCTACCCCAAGCAACGCGGCTTCCATGATTGCCGTGCCGCTGGCGGAGTGCACTGCGACTGTGGAGGGGGAATCCGGCGCGAGACCAAAGGCCAAGGCGAGGGGCCCGTCGATTCGATGGTGAAGGTCTTTCATTCCGGCCGAGCGGTGGCCGATGGGCGGTCGCGCAAGTTCCGCCAAAATAGAAGGGCGCACTTCCGTGGGGCCGGGAATCCAGAGGGTCATGGGAAGGTGTGGGGTTCAGGGCTTGGAGAGAATCGCTCGGGCACGGGCCACAAGGGGCGCGTGTTCGGGCTGGTGTTCGAGGATCTGGAGTTCTTCAGGAGAAACCAACAGGGGCAAGAGCGCGGCCATGTCTTGCTCATGGCAAACCACGTCAGCGGCTTGGGCCACGGACTCGCGCAGGGCGACTCCCATGAAAGCTACAAAGCGCGCGCACACGGGAGCGGCTTCCAGGTCTGTGCTTCCGTCGCCCACGAGGGCCAAGGGTACGTCTCCGTCCCCGTGCCAAGCGCCGAGCAATTCGAGCTTGCCACCAGCCCGGGCCAGAGGACTTTGTTCATCGAAGCCCAGCCATGCGCCTTGTTCGTCGCTGCGGGTGGGCACCGCATGAATTTGATCCGCCGCGAAACCTAGGCGCTCCGCAAAGGGTTGCACACAGGGCAAGAGTCCGCCGGACACCACCCGCAGGTCCTTGCCCAGAAAAGCCAGGGCGGCAATCAGGTGTTCCCCATGGGGCAGGCGTTGGTCCCAGTAGATTTCCGCCACCTGGGCCATGGCTGCGGCGCTGGGGCGTATGAACTCAAGGCGCCGGCCATAGACATCCTGCAAGGGGATCTCACCGGCCATGGCGGCCCGGGTGAGCTCTTGGATTTCGTTGCTCCTGTCCTGGGGTAGTTCCCGGGCGAGCTCTTCAATGCCCTCGATCCTTGAAAGGGTCGAGTCGCAATCAAAGACGATGGTGCGGTAGGGGGGCGCAGCGATCGTGCGTGAAGAGGTCATGTTTTGACGTGCAAGGGGTCAAAGGCTGAGGTGATGTACGGACTCCACCATTTCCAATTCTCTAATGGCTGCCACGATCTCTGGAGCCGGCTCTTCGTAGAGCGCCAGGAAAGCTGCGGCAAGCTCTTCCTTTCCGTGGGGCGGAGCCAATTCCACCCGACGGATGTTCGCTTCGGCTTTGCCCAAAAGGGAACCGATCAAGCCGATCACCCCGGGCTTGTCCCGGTGCCTAGTGATCAGAAGGTGCCCCCGGGGTGCGAAATCCACCCGCGCACCTTCGGCCTCCACGATGCGCGGCTCGCCGCCAAACACCGTGCCGCAAACCGTGTGGGACTCCGTGCCTTCGGCATTGGATACCCGGGCGCGTAACAAACTGCGATAGCCCAACGAATCACTCTCCTTGCCGGTCAAGCACCGGATACCACGCTCTGCTGCGAGGATCGGCGCGTTCACCAGATTGACTCCCAGGTCCAGGGATTGGCCGAGGGCCGCGGCAAGTAGGGAGTACTCGAGGAATTCCGTCTCATTCAAATCGGCGACCTCTCCCGCGCAGGAGAGTTCGATCTGGGCGATGGGTGAATCTGCAAGCTGGGCCAACAGCGCGCCCATGCGTCCGGCCAAAAGTCCATAGGGGCCCAAGATGCGCATGCTGGCGGCGGAAAGCACCGGGGCGTTGACCGCGTTATGGGAGACCCCTTCCATAAAGAAGGCGATGGTTTGTTCGGCGATGCCCACGCTCACCGCCCGTTGGGCCTCGTGGGAAGAGGCACCCAGGTGCGGGGTCAAAATCACATCGTCCCGCAGCAGTAGGGGATGGTCTTTGGACGGGGGTTCCTCTGTCAGCACATCCAGGGCGGCTCCCGCGAGGTGTCCTGATTCCAAAGCATCCGCCAAGGCCGCATCATCCACCAGGCCACCGCGGGCCGCGTTGATTAAGCGCGCGCCGGGTTTCATGAGGGCCAGACGATCGCGGGAAATCAAATTACGCGTGTCGTCGGTCAAGGGCATGTGCAGGGTGACGAAGTCGCTGCGACCCAGTAGCTGGTCGAGGTCCAGCAACTCGACCCCATCCACGGGGGAAGCGCCGGTGGTCAAGAACGGATCATGGGCCACCACCTTCATGGAAAGGCCGAGGGCGCGGTCCGCCACCACCCGGCCAATGCGGCCGAGTCCCACGATGCCCAGGGTTTTCCCGGTGAGCTCGGTGCCCAAGAGGCCTTTTTTGTTCCAAGTCCCACCCCGCACCCGGCGATCCGCTCGGGTGATGTTGCGAGCTACTGCACACATCAAGCTAATGGCCAGCTCGCCGGTGGTGACCGTATTGCCGGTGGGCGTGTTCATGACCACCACCCCTTGGGTCGAGGCCACGCTCAAATCCACGTTGTCCACGCCCACTCCGGCTCGGCCCACCAGCACGAGATCTGGGGCAGCGGCCAATACCTTTGCAGTGACCTTTGTGGCAGAGCGCACCAAGAGCGCTTCGATGCCCGGGAGTTTTTGGATCAACTGGTCTTCGGAAAGACCCACGGCCACATCCGGTTCAAAACCCTTGGAACGCAAGAGTTCAAGACCGTCGGGGTGCAGCTCATCGGCCACAAGGATGCGAACACTGGCGGGATTGCGTGGGGTCATGGAACGGTTCTTTCAGGGGGTGCAACCGGGAGTTAGCTGCGAATGGCGGCGCGCACGAGCGCCTCTAGATCGTTGAAATCGTTTTCATGGGCCACAGCTTCCACGCGTTTTCGGGCGTCTTTTTCCGCGTAGCCGATGGAGACCAGGGCCGCTGTGGCATCGAGCACGCTGCGATTCGCCGGCGTGCCGGTGGTGGGCTTGAGTACGCCGGGTTCCAATTCGCAGCCGGCTGCAAAATCCTCAGCACGGTCGGCCAGGTCTAACACGATTTGTTCAGCGGTTTTGCGTCCAACGCCCTTGGCCCGGGTGAAGGCCTTGGCGTCATGGGCCAAAAGGGCTTGCACAATTTCTGTGCGGTCCATGGCGGACAGCAGGGCCAAGCCCATGGAGGGTCCGATGCCGCGCACCTTGAGCAGCAGTCGGAACAACTCGCGGTCTTCCCGAGAGCCGAAGCCGAACAGGATGTGCGCGTCATCGCGCACCACCAGGTGCACGTGAATGCGCGCGCTTGTGCCCACCTCGGGCAGACGGGATCCAAGGGGTGTCGCGATGGAGTACCCCACACCGCCGACAGCTAGGACCATTTGGGTGGCCCCGCGGCTAACGACTTGGCCCTCTAGGAATTCGTACACGGTGTGATCCGTCGATGAACCTATTCGCCGCCTTTCAGGTGCAGGCCGATCTCAGTGAGCTTGCCTTTCAGCTCGAGCAGGCTGGTGACGCCGAAGTTCGGCATGCCCAAGAGCTCGTCTTCCGAGTGGGCGATCACTTCGCCCAGGCTCATACAGCCCAGGTTCTCCACCGTGCGTCGGGCGCGGATCGAGAGCTTGAGTTCACTGATCGGACGGTTGCGGGGATCGTTGGGATCTCCGGCCACCGGGCTGGCGCCACCACGGTCCACCGCGTGAACGGCTTCTTCGCGCTGCATGCCCAGGCGCAGGCCCTTGGACACCAAGATCTCTTTGATCTCTTGGAGGCTGGTTTCTCCGAAGTTCTTGTAGGTCAGGAGCTCGTTCTCGGTCTTACGCACCAAATCGCCCAGGGTGATGATGTCCATCTTGGCTAGGCAGTTTCGCGCACGGACGCTGAGTTCGAAGTCGGTGATCGGAGTGCGCAAGATCTGGTTGAGGCGATCTTCCTTGCGCTCCAAATCCTCGTCGTAGTACATGGTGGTGGCGGCCACTGCGTCGCGTAGGTAAAGGCGCGCGCGCTCATCGGTGGGGTGGCTGTCGCAGACTGACTCGTAACAAATCACCGCGTCCTCGTCCCGGCCCATGTCCTCGTAAAGGATGCCCAGGTTGTTCATCACGCTGGCGTCCACGGGCAAAAGGCGTGAGAGGGTTTCGTAGGCATCAAGTGCCACCTCGTCCAAACCGTTGCGCTCGGCGATCCAAGCCATGCGGTAAAGATTGCGCCGGTGGGTGGGATCCACTTCGCGGGCAAGGGTGTAGCTTTCAACAGCCGCATCCGCGTCGCCCTTGAGCTCGTTCAAACGGCCCGCAAGATAGCGGCCTTCGGCGGAGGGATGGAAAGGAGCAGGGGATGCTTCGAGGGCTTGCTGCAAGGCGTCCGCTGCGGCTTCGGTTGCACCGGAGTCGTTGTTGCCCTTGGCCAAGTGCTCTTCCACGAGGGAATCGAGCCAACCACCGCGGGGGCGCGGCTCGTCGGGGTACTTGTCGGTCAAGCGTTGGAAGATCTCGCGCGCTTCGCTGAAACGTCCCAGGGACATCAACGAGCTGGCGCGGGTGAAGGAGGCCACGTCGTCATCGACAAAACCCTGCAAGGCTTTTTCAGCCTGGTCGAACTGAGCGACCATCCAAAAGCCGAGTCCCTTGCGACGGCCCATTTCGCCCTCGTCTTCGAGGCGATTGACCGTGCGCCGAAAGGACTCAAAGTCCTCCTTGCGTTCGTAGATGCTGGCGCGCTCCTGGAGAAGGGCGCCGAAGCTCTGAATGGGGTCCGCAGCGATGTCGAAGGGTGCCATGGGGGTGGTGCTAATGGGGGCTGGTGGGGGGCGTCAAAAAGGATTTTGAAGCCGGTGGGGAAGCCCCGGATCATACGGCCGGAGGCGGTGCGCGTCAAATCCCTGATCAGAGCTCTGGTCAGACATCTTGGGGCTGGCCGGGACGAACGGTCCGCCTGGGGACCAAGGGGGGCCTCGGGCCCATCTCAAGCAGGCGGTCCCGGTTCTGGCGAGTCCCCATGCGGAGCCGAAAGGCAGGTGCCGGTTTCCTCTTGGGGGCCGGGACCCCGGATGCCGGCCACCCCCTGGGGACTGGGGGGGCAGGGCAGGTTTCTCAGTAGTGGGCAGGGCTCTTGCTTTGGCTGGCCCCCTGTTCCATGGGCCGGCCCGGCTGGTGGAGCCTCGGTCTAGAAGGGGGTTCGTTCAAGCCACCTCCCCTTGGCCAAATGGCTCCCAGCAAGCCTTTCCTTTCAGCATGCTGGGATCGCCGCTTCGCTGTTGCTACGGTTGCTTGCGCACAACCGAGGGGAAACACGAATTGAAAAAACTGATCATTGAAGGGGGCCGCCCTCTGGCGGGCACGATCCGGACCGCCGGGGCCAAAAACGCCGTATTGCCCATGATGGCCGCCGGGCTTTTGAGCCATGGCACATTGAAATTGCGCGGAGCCCCGAGGCTCGTGGACGTGCGTTTCATGACCCGGGTCCTGCGGGATCTGGGAGCCCAAGCGGAGCAGGCCCAAAACGGCGACATGGAGATCAACGCCTCGGGGGACATCAAGGGCGAGGCCTCTTGGGACTTGGTGCGCCGCATGCGGGGTTCCCTTTGCGTGATGGGACCCATGTTGGCGCGGCTTGGCAGGGCCAGGGTCAGCATGCCCGGGGGCTGTGTCTTTGGAGTGCGGCCGATTGATGTACACCTCAAGGGATTCGAGGCCCTGGGGGCCAAGATTCGCTTGGAGAGCGGCTACATCGTGGCCGAGACCCCCGCGGGCGGTTTGCGCGGGGCATCCATGTACCTGGGCTCGGCCTTTGGGTCGTCGGTGCTGGGCACGGCCAACGTGATGATGGCGGCCAGTTTGGCCAAGGGCACCACCGTCATCCAAGGGGCGGCCTGTGAGCCCGAGATCGTGGCCCTCGCGGACACCATGAACGCCATGGGCGCCCGGGTCACGGGCCACGGCTCGCCGATCATCGAGATCGAAGGAGTGGACGAGCTGGGCGACGCAGAGATCGACGTGATCCCCGATCGCATCGAAGCGGGCACCTACATCTTGCTGGGGGCCATGACCGGCGGCGCGGTGCGCGTCACGGGTTGTCGTCCCGACCATCTGCTGGTGCTCCTGAACATGATGAAGAGCGCCGGGCTTTCCTTTGAGGTAGGCCCCGATTGGGTCGAGACCAAGCCCTGTGACCCCAAGGATGTGCGCCCCCTTTCCACGGATATTTCCACCAACGTCTATCCCGGTTTCCCCACCGACCTACAAGCCCAGTGGATGGCCTTGATGACCCTTGGGGATGGCATCAGCATCATCACCGAGCGCATTTACCACGACCGCTGGACGCACATCCCTGAGTTGCAACGGCTCGGGGCAGACATTCGACGTCAAACCACCGCGTCTGTGGTGCGCGGGGTCGAGGGCCTTTCGGGAGCCCCAGTGACCGCTTCCGACTTGCGCGCTTCTGCTGCTCTTGTGATGGCCGGGCTGGTGGCGGAGGGGACCACCGAGGTCCACCGTATGTATCACCTGGATCGGGGCTACGAGGCCATGGAGGAGCGGCTTGAGGCTCTTGGTGCTGGCGTGCTGCGGGATGAAGAGGACGATTGAGGGCGGCGCTGCTTTGGAGCTACGGCGCTCCATGATGGGGGCGTTGGGCCTTGCACCTGCTCAAGCTGCTGACGATTGTCTTGAAGAGTGATTCCCCGGGCCACTCTCGGTGAAGGGGGCCGCAGGAGGGGGCAAATAATAAACTCCGGTGTGATTTGCAGCTTCACGGAGACCCCTATCAGGTAAGTTGGCCCGCCAAGAACCATGTTTGAGACCCTTACCAAGCGCCTAAGCGGCTCCTTTTCCCTCTTCAGAGGCCGCCGCGAGCTGACCTCGGACAACATCCAGGAAGGCTTGAAAGAGGTGCGCACCGCCCTTTTGGAAGCCGATGTGCACTTTCAGGTTGCGCGGGATTTCTGCACTCGGGTGGAAGAGAGGGCCCTGGGGGACCAGCGCCTGACAGGGGTCGAGGCCTCCGAGCAATTCATCCATGCGGTACACCAGGAACTGGTGCAGCTGATGGGGCCCGAGGACGCGACCATCACCCTGGCCAAGCCCGGCCCCACGGTGATCTTGATGGCCGGTCTGCAGGGCGCGGGAAAAACCACCACCTGCGCTAAGTTGGCCGTCCACCTGCGCGAAAAACACAACTCCAAGATTCTGCTGGTGGCGGCGGATGTGAAACGTCCTGCAGCAGTAGAGCAGTTGCGAGTGCTCGGTCGCCAGATCGACACAGCGGTCTTCCATGCGGAAGGAAAGACGCCTCCAGAGGTCTGCCGTTTGGGCGTGGCCGAAGCCCGGCGCACGGGGGCCGATCTGGTGATTTTGGACACCGCGGGCCGTTTGCACGTGGATCAGGAGATGATGGCCGAAGTGGCCGAAATCGCTGCCCTGACCCAGCCGGACGCCCAGATCTTAGTGGCGGATGCCATGACAGGTCAGGATGCGGTGCGTTCTGCGGAAGAGTTCCACAAGCGATTGAGCCTGACGGGCGTGATCTTGACCAAGCTCGATGGGGACGCCCGGGGCGGCGCAGCGCTCTCGATCAAGCAAATTACCGGTGCTCCGATTCTGTTCGTGGGTACCGGCGAAAAAGTCGCCGACCTGGATGCTTTTAGTGCCGAGCGTATGGCGGGCCGCATCTTGGGAATGGGAGACGTGGTGGGCCTGGTGGATCAGGCCCAAAAGCACATCAACGAGGATGAGGCCCAGGCGAGTTTCGAGAAGCTCGTTATGGGTACCTTCACCCTGCAAGACATGTTCTCCATGCTGAGCATGGTGCGCAAGCTGGGTCCCATGAAGAAGGTCATGGGCATGATGCCGGGCATGGGGCAGCTGGGGGACATGGACGTGGACGAGCGCCAGATGGATCGCCTTGAGGCCCTCTTTCACTCCATGACTCCCCGGGAGCGCTTGCGTCCGCAGACCCTGGATGTGGCCCGCAGGCGCCGGGTGGCCCGGGGTGCAGGTCAGCCATTGGCTGCGGTCAACGACCTCATGAAGCGCTACCAGCAAATGGGCAAGGCCATGAAGAAGCTGGGCAAAATGGGCATGGGCTCCATGATCGGAGGCAAAGACAAGCGCGCGGCCCTGGCCGGAATGTCGGGCACGGGCGCGATGATGGACCCCTCCCAGGGTAAAGGCGGCATGATGGGGGGCTTAGGTGGCCTCCTGGGTGGCGCAGGAGGGGGTATGGGTGCTGGAATGCCCCCTGGAATGGCGGGCATGGACCCCTCCAGCATGATGGAGGGGGCCAACGCTCGGGGCTCCTCCGCGACTCGCAAAAGCGGCAAGGACTTGGACAAAAAGAAGAGGGAAAAGGCAAAAGCCAAGGCCCGCCGCAAGAACCGTCGCAAGAAGTAGGTCCTAGGAGTGGACTTTTGGGGGGGCTGCTGGCAATCTGTCCGCCCCACTTTCTGGGAGGAGGCCCCTGTTGGCTTCCGTTTCGGCCATTCGACTGGCCTTCAACCAAGCATTATATTCCGATCGCCCATGGCCGTCGTCATCCGTCTCAAGCGCACAGGCCGGCGCAACCGCGCCTGCTACCGAATTTCTGTCGCCGATTCCCGCAGCTCGCGGGATGGTCGGGTCCTGGAGCATCTTGGTCTTTACGACCCGGTGCACCCGACCAAGGACCAGCAGAGTAACCTCAACATCGAACGCGCCCGTCACTGGCTCGAGCAGGGCGCCCAGCCCTCCGACACCGTGCGTTCCCTTTTCAAGCGCCATGGTGTGTTTGCGGAGTGGGGCAAAGCCCCCACGATGCGTCGACGCCCCGGCCGCAAGAAGGTGACAGCCACGGGTAAAACCCGCGCGTCCCTCAAGGCAGCCCGTTTGGTCGCCAAGGGTGCGCGTCTTACCGAGCGCGTTACCGCTCGCAGCGCAGCCGCCAAGGCGGAAGCAGCTGCTGGAGAGTGATTCCAACCGCGCAATGCCTTGCTTTCGATTCATCGCAAGCAAAGCCCTTGCGCGACGGATTCTCTCATTGATTTAATCCGCCGCGACAGGATCCCCCCCGGTCCCGTCGCGGCGGTTTTTGAGCTCCTTCTGGGCTTCTCTTCCCAAGCCCTGTGAGCGTTCTCTTGATCGCTTGCCGGGATCCAACTGGATCCCAAGATTCCCGTAGTTCTGCCCCCCAAATATCGTGGTCAAGAAAGTCGAACAAGTGGCTCAGGTGGTGCAAGCGGTCAAACCGCGTCACCCTTTCCTTCTCGCCCCGATTGAGGGTTTGTCCCTCTTGGAGCAAGGCCTTGTGCTGGTGCTCCTGCGCACGCTCACCCAAAAGCAGGCGGAGCAAACCGTGCGCTCTCTGGGGACCGCATTCGAGGACTGGAACGAAGTGCGCGTGAGCCAATGCCAGGAAATCGCCCAATCGATTCATACCTCTTCGCGCAAGAAGGGACCGGCTCTTCTAAATGACCGCACGGACTCGGCCATGTTGGTGCGGGCCTATCTGCAGGACATTTTCCAGGAGGTCCACTCCTTGGACCTGGAGTTCCTGCGAGAGGATTCCGCTGCGGGCATGGATGCCCTCCGGGATCTCAAGGTGCTCGGCAAAGCCGGTGGCGCCTGGCTCGTTTGGGCTGGTACCGAGGGCAAGGTGCCCGTGCACCTGCCCATGATGAAGCTACTGGACAAGCTGGGTTGGATTGACAAGACCACCTCGGTTTCCAAGGCAACGGAAATGGTGGCCAAGTTGATTCCCCCGGGTGGCGAGCTAATCTTCACCTTGGCGATCTACGAGATGGTGGACCGTTGGAATGATGATGTGAGCCCGATCTTTGACGAGGTTGAGGTTCTGCGTAAGAACGCCTACGCGAAGAAGGCCCACGAGGATTGGGTTCGCGCCCGGGAACGTGCTGCCGAGCAGGCTCGCAAGGACGAGGTTCGCCACATTGCTGCGGAGAAAAAGGAAGCAGAGCGCATCGCCAAGGAAGAGGAGAAAGAAAGCAAGCGCCTTGAGGCCGCCGAATTAGGCAAGGACCGCGAGCGGCAGCGCCAGCGGAAGGCCAAGGAGCGCCGCCTCGCAGCAGAGAGCAAGAAAGCCCAGGCCCGTAAGGATGCGGCCAAGAAAATCGCCGACAAGAAGCGTGAGGTCGAGCGCAAGATCGCAGCCAAGAAGGAGGCGATCGAAGACAAGAAGATAGCCATCAAGAAGGCTGCTGAAGAGAAAAAGGCAGCGGCCAAGAAGGAAGCGGCCAAAATGGTCGCGGACCGTAAGGCTGAAGCTAAGAAAGCGGCTGAGGCCAAGAAGGCCGCGGCTAAGAAGGCTGCGGAAGCTAAGCAAGCCGCGGCTAAGAAGGCTGTGGAAGCTAAGCAAGCCGCGGCCAAGAAGGCTGCGGACGATAAGAAGGTCGCGGCCAAGAAGGCTGCGGACGATAAGAAGGTCGCGGCCAAGAAGGCTGCGGACGATAAGCAAGCAGCGGCCAAGAAAGCTGCGGTCGCTAAGCAAGCAGCGGCCAAGAAAGCTGCTGCTAAGAAGAAGGCATCCTCCAAGAAGAAGCCGGCGGCCAAGAAAGCCCCAGCAAAGAAGACATCCTCCAAGAAGAAGCCAGCGGCTAAGAAGGCTCCTTCTAAGAAGAAGTCTGCTGCTAAGAAGGCTCCTGTGAAGAAGGCTCCTGCCAAGAAGAAGCCGGCGGCCAAGAAGGCTCCTGCTAAGAAGAAGACCACGAGCAAGAAGACCACGAGCAAGAAGAAAGCTCCTGCCAAGAAAAAGGCCGCTAAGCGCAAGACTACCTCGAAGAAAAAGGGCGCGAGCAAGCGCTGACCCATGGGCGCCTCCCCGCGCGATGTCCCGCCATGCATCGTCTTGGCCTCCGCCTCTCCCCGGCGAAAAGTTCTGCTGGCCCAGGCTGGTATCGAATTTACGGTGCACCCCACGGGGGTGGATGAATCCCTCGAGCCGGGCCTTTCCCCGGAAGGAGCTGCGGAAGCCCTTGCCCTGCGCAAAGCCCAGGCTGGGATGGGGGACTGGATCGCTTCGCAGACCCAGGAATCGGCCCCCTGTCTTGTGATCGGTTCCGACACCATCGTGGCCATCGGCGAAGGCCCTAGCGCTCGCCAGTTGGGTAAGCCCGTCGACGAGCTGGAGGCCCGGGGAATGCTGGAAGCCCTTTCGGGCACCCGCCATCAGGTGGTCACCGGAGTCGCCGTGGTGCGCAGCTCGGACCTCTCCAAGCGATTCTCCCACGAACGGACCTGGGTCACCATGCGTGAGCTGACCGCCGGGGAGATCTCGGCCTATGTGGCCAGCGGCGAATGGCGGGACAAAGCGGGGGGGTATGCGATCCAGGAGACCGCCGATCGCTTCGTTGTGGGCCTTGAAGGGGGGGGCTGGGACAATGTGGTGGGCCTGCCTGTGGCTCTCACATTGAAGTTATTGGCCAGCTTAGGGGGGCCGGATCTTGCCGACCCCCTTGCAAATCGTTAGCCTGTTCGGCCCTAGATCCCGGATCGGGCCGTTGGAAACGGCCCAACAACCCCGGGCAGGGCAACCATGAAGAAAGGCATCCATCCCAAATACGAAGAGTGCACCGTGACCTGCGGCTGTGGCAACTCTTTTGAAACCCGTGCAACCGTGAAAGAACTCAAGATTGAAGTTTGCAGCGTTTGCCATCCCTTCTATACGGGCAAGTCCAAGTTCGTCGACGCGGCTGGCCGGGTTGATCGCTTCCGCAAGAAGTACGGTCAAGCCAAAGAGGTCTAGGGTTGAGGGCGTCCAATTTGGACGCTCCCACCAATATTAATGGCCACCGAGACCGTTCTGATCGAAAAGCTAGCTGAGCGATCGGCGCGCTTTGATGCCCTCTCGGAAGAGTTGGCCGATCCCGCTATAGCTTCGGATGTGAAGCGCTTTCCCGGGCTCCTGCGCGAGCGCGGAACCCTCGAAGAGTCTTGGACTTTGTTCAAGCAGTGGACCGGATTGGTGGTTCGTATCGAGGAAGCCGACTCGATCATCGAAGACGGAGAGGATGAGGAGTTGGTTGAGTTGGCGCAGGAGGACAAAACCTTCGCCGCCGCCGAACAAGTCGAATTGCTCGAGCGTGCCAAGAACGCGCTGATCGCTGATCCCATGGATGAGCGCACTCGAGTGATCATGGAACTTCGGGCGGGTACCGGAGGCGATGAGGCGACGCTCTTTGTAGCGGACCTTATGCGCATGTACTCGCGCCTCGCGGACAACCACAAGTGGCGCATCGAGGGCATGGTGGAGCAGCGCTCGGATGTGGGGGGCTACCGTGAAATTGTGATCGGGGTCTCCGGCAAGGGCGTGTGGCGTGGCCTGCGTTTTGAAAGCGGCGGCCACCGGGTGCAGCGCGTACCTTCCACGGAAAGTCAGGGCCGCATTCATACCTCCGCTGCAACCGTGGCCGTGATGCCCGAGGCAGAAGAGGCTGAGATCGAAGTCAAAGACGACGACCTGGACATCGACACCATGCGCGCAGGCGGGGCCGGTGGCCAGCACGTGAACAAGACCGAGTCCGCAGTTCGTATCACTCACCGGCCCACAGGCATCGTGGTGGTTTGCCAGGACGAGCGTTCCCAGCACAAGAACCGGGCGCGGGCCATGCGAATCTTGCGCACGCGCATGATGGAGCGGGAGCAGGAACGTCTGCACCAAGAGCGCTCCGAATTCCGACGCAACCTGGTGGGCAGCGGTGACCGCAGCCAGCGTGTGCGCACCTATAATTTTCCCCAGAACCGGGTAACCGACCACCGCCTGAGTGGGGATGTCAAGAACTTCAACCTAGAGCCCGTGCTGGAAGGGCGCATTGAGCCCCTGCTGGAGGCCCTAGAAGAGCTCGAACGGGAGGAACGCATCCGCGACCTGTGAACCGTCGCGCTTGCCCTCCGTTCATCCAATTCCCCAGTAGCCACCGTGCTCTAGGGATGCTAGAACCCACCCTCTGCCCTAAACTGCATCAGATCACTCGGCCACTCACCAGGCCTGTCCTCCCCAATCGACCATGAGCAACCAACACGACGATCTTGAACCCCTGGATGACCTGGAGCCCCTTGAGGCCCCGGCCGAGACCGAGTCCGCCGATTCTGCGCCAGCGGAAGTCGCTCCCTCTGGGGACGCGAAGGGCGGTGACGAGGCAGCCGAGGGTAAGTCCAAGCGCAAGGCCGGCGTGGGCGATAAGCGCGAGCTGGAACAGGCGCCCCTCGAACTGCGCAAGGCAGCCCAGATTCTGTTGGCCGGTTCGATCTTGCCCGTCTATGTGGGCCTTAGTTTTGCCTGTGCCGCCGCGGATCCCAATTTCAGTTGGGACGTGGGCGCAAGCTTTCCCTGGGCAGTCTTCCTGGGCACCAAGGTCCTGGCCCTAATCGGGGGCTATGTCTTCCATGAGGGCTACAAAGCCACTCACGGGGGTGAGGATAAGGGCCCCATTGCCAACCTCGCTAAGGTACATGCCATGGTCCCCAGTATCGTGGCTGCGTTGATTTGGATCGGGGCGCTTTTCCTT
>CALEMP010000228.1 GCA_937910685.1 uncultured bacterium | reverse complement strand
CGGTCACTGCTGCGCGTATCCACCCGACTTTTGGCAGGGCACATGCTGCCACTCGTCGAGTTCCGGGGCATAGGCACTAAGGCTGCCCCCGTAGACACATGCGGTGTCAATTCCCAAAGCCATCAGTAGACCGTCCACCATCCGACGACGCGGGACCTTGGAAGGAGTGTGTCCAAAAATCACCAGGTTCGGACCTTGGTAGACCTCGTACCACCAAGGCCGGCCGCGACCTTCGAGGCGTCGTATAGAGTGCAATTCCTTAGGTGAGGAATCGGCCGGGTGAACACCGGGGGTCAAACCCGCGTGAACCAGGCACCAGGAGCGGCCGTCGGGTGTTGGCTTGGCCCCTGGGAGTTGCCCCTGCTCAAGATAGTAGCCATCGTGTTGCTGTAAGAAGCGCAGGACCGCGGGGCAGTCTTCGGGCTCGACTAAAAGGGCGCGCCGGCCGTCCCCCGCTAGATCCTCGGGCAACAGGGCACCAAAGTCTTCGCGCAATTCCACTCGATCCGAACCATCCGACTTGGCGGGTGCCAGATCAAAACGCTCTAGAACCTTGGCTTCGTGGTTGCCAAGGATGAAGCGCGCGTTGTTCTTGGCCAGGACTTCGATCACGCCCATGGGGTCCGGGCCCCGGTGAAACAGGTCCCCCACCGACAGCAACTGATCCTCAGGGCCCAGATTGATCTGTTGCACCAATTGGGCCAACTCAAGGGCGCAACCGTGAATGTCTCCAATGATCCAATGGGTCATCTCACCACCGGACCCATGCTCGAAGCCTCTCGGTATGGAAGGGATGTGGCGTCCAACCCTAAGCGTTCAGCAATCCGTCGCAGGTGATGGTCGACTCCGATTTCCGCGCCGGGTACAAAACCTGGAACCGTGATCACCTGGGCTAAAACGCCTCCAAGGGCCCGGTGAACCGTACCCCTTGGGATGTGGATCAGATCTCCCACCCGAGGGGTCATGGCCTGCAGCAAACCCCTGGCAGATTCCTCATCGACGGCATCTTCGCCCACGACCGGCTCCGCAGGGCCACTCAAAATCTGGGCTCCGGGCTCGACGCCTTGCACCAGATAAAACTCATCGAAGCCATTCACGGGATCATGGTAGTGACTGAGGGAATCCCACATGCGAACACGGTGACAGTTGAGGGCACGTAACTCATGGGGCCCGTTCTCCCGATCCCAGGTCAAGAGGATTCGGCGATAGGCCTTTTCATCTTCGGCGCAACCCCCAGGTTGGTCTGTAAACCCAGCGTCATGGTCGGGACGCAGGAACCGGGGCAAGTGGGCCACATCCGTACCCTCGGGCAAGGCCACGCATAGGCCCGCCAATCCGCTCGCCCTCAAATCGAAACCGGGCGGCAGCACGAGCACATCTCCCCGGCAGAGACCACGCCTCTCCCCGGCGATCACCCCATCCCCTGCCCCTTCCTGAACGAAGGCAACACGGCTCGAACCCTGCGCATCGAGCCCCCCTTGCCACCAGGACAGACGGTACCCGGGCGCGTTCTTTTCAAGGGCCGAGGCGATGGGCACCAAGCCCGCCGCCCCATCGGAAGATCGGGCACACAGAATCACAGACCAAAAGGATACCCTGGATCCGTGCTTTTTCCCCTTCTTGTCAGCGCGTTCCTGCCCTGCGTGCAATCCGCACCCCCCAAGGACATTTCCCCCGGGCCTCCCCTGGGCGAGGTACAGGTGCTCCGCGAAAAGGACCAGCTGCACATCACCATCTCTGGCGAGCCCTTCACCCGGGTGAACCTCGGGGGGCGTATCCCTTTTCTTTACCCGCTGCTCGGCCCTGGTGGGGCGCCCCTGACACGCGGCTTCCCCATGGAGCCAGGAGACCTTGAGAGCCATGATCACCCTCACCACCAATCCATGTGGGTTGCCCATGGCCGGGTCAACGGCGTGGATTTTTGGCACGATCCGGCGGCCAAGATCCGCTTGGCGGGAAAGATCCGCATCGAAGGAAGCAACACCTCGAAGCGCATCCATCTACCTCTGAATTGGATCGCCCCGGATAGCTCGGTGGTTCTGCACGAAGAACGCGTCCTGTCCTTTGGTGGACATGCCCGGGACCGTTGGATTGACGTGACCTGCACCTGGACCGCGCCCGAGAAACCGGTGGTGCTGGGCGATACCAAAGAAGGCACGTTTGCCCTGCGCCTCGCACCCGCCCTGCGCGTGGAGGGCAAGCACGCCAAGGGTACTCTGATCAATTCCGAAGGGGTTCAAAACAAGGACGCCTGGGGCAAGCGCGCTCGCTGGGTTTCCAGTGCGGGCAAGGTGCAAGGCGAGATCTACACCGTGACCCTCTTTGATCACCAAGAGAATCCGCGCTCCCCTACCCACTGGCACGCGCGAACCTATGGCTTGGTGGCGGCGAACCCCTTTGGGCTGCACTCCTTTGCACAGGCCAAGAAAGATGCTGGGAATCTAACCATCGCTCCAAAGGGATCGATCACTTTCCACCACCGAGTTCTACTCAGCCGTGGAGCGCGCAACAAAGACTCCCTGGACCGCTTTCAACGGGGTATGACGGCCCACGAAAAACCCAAGTCCGATGACTAGAGAATTGCGCAGCCCACTCCCCTTGTCGTTGATCGCGGCAGCGGTCCTCTTGATTGGTTTACCCAGTTGCGCTGATCCCATGCCCCATATGGTGATCCGCAGTCAGGCCCTTGATCTTGTCAGCAACCCCGGCTGGCTATCGGGTGCGGCAAAACCAGAATTGCTCACCCCCAGCCTAAGTCAAGGCACGGACAGCGCAGACAAATTGGCCCTTTGTATGGAGCTTGGTGCGAGCCAAGAACTACAGCTCCCCGCCGATGCCCCCGCGGGGTACTTATCCGGCGCGGCGGGACTTCACTTCTTGTGCGCCCGCAAACTCAGCAAGCAAGATGCCGGACCCTTGACCGTGGAATTCAGCGCTTCCATCGACGGCCAGGTGCACTTCCAAGAGCAAATCACCTTGCACCCTCGGGGCCCTAGCCAAGTCCACGACACAAAGATCCCGATCAATCAGTGGCGCCGCATCCCCCCCAGCCGTTTTGCTTTGGGGCCCGGCCAAACCCTGACCCTGGGCACGCGTCTCATCGGCGCACTCCCCAATGGAATCACCACAAGCGACGTGCGGGTGGGCTGGGGAGAACTCGCGGTGCTTGCGGAGGCCAAACGCCCGCGTACGGTGGCCAGCCCCGAGCGGCCAAACCTGATCCTGATCGTGATGGACACCCAGCGGGCGGATCGCATGACGCCCTATGGTTATGGGCGCCCCACGACTCCCCAGGCGGAACGACTGGCCGCCCGTGGCCTAGTGTTCGAGGAGGCCTGGTCCACTTGCTCTTGGACTTGGCCCGCCGCCACGTCGCTCTTGACCGGCCTCGACCCAAACGCCCACGGGGTCCTGGGGAAACGCACGGGCTTTGTGCCCCACCAGGTGAAGACCCTGCCAGAGGTCCTGCAACAAGCGGGCTTCACCACCGCCGGCTTTTCGGGCAACCCACTGATCACCGAGGATCACAATTTCCACCAGGGCTTTGAGCACTTTTGGGGAACGGACAAGTCTGTCAAGAGCGATCGCGTTGTCCCCGATGCCCTAGCCTGGCTCGAAAAGAACAAGGGGTTTCGCTTCTTCCTCTACCTGCACCTGCAGGATCCACACCTGCCCTACGAAACACGCCCCGCCGACATGGAGGCCTTCACGGGTAGTCCCAAGCCAAAGTTCCCGCCCATGAGCATGCAGGACCGGGCCTTTGCGATTCAGCTGAGGGCCAAGGAAGGCAAGAATGGCCTGCCCGAAGTCGAAGCTCTCGTGCCAGCAGAGATGGAGGCTTGGTTTTCAGACGCCTATGATGCCTGCGTGCACACAGGGGACCATTGGCTGGGGGTCTTGCTCGATCAGTTAGAGGCCTGGGGTCTGGATGGAAACACGGTCATCCTCTTCACCGCGGATCACGGGGAAGAATTGCTCGACCATCAGAACCTGACCCATGGGCACGATCTGTGGCCCGAGCTCATTCATGTGCCCTTGATCCTTTCGGGTCCGGGCGTCCCTGTGGGCCGGGTGGCAACGCCCCTCAGCACGCGCTTGGTGGCCACTACCCTGGCCACCCTGGGCGGGGCGGAAGCTCTCGGTTCCGGAGGTGAGCCCTTGCTGCTGAATCCCAACGACATTCCCAACGAGCCCGTGTTCTTCCAAACCCAAGACGGTTATTGGAAAGGCCAACGGGACGTGCCCATTTACGGGGTACGTGATGGGGCCTGGGTCTTGCACTGGTGCCCCAAGGGCCGCCCATGGAACAGCCGGAAGCCCACCGAGGAAGGGGAGTTTCGCCTGTTCGACCTAGGCACCGACCCAAAGGCCATGCGCAACCTCGCGGACACCCAACCTGCGCGCGTGACCCGCATGCTGGCCATTCTTCAAGCCCACATAGCCGAATCCGCAGCGCGTGCGCCACTGACCCATTCCCGCGCTGGGGAAGCAACCCAAGCCCTCTTGGACGCCATCGGCTACGGCCAAGGCGGCGATCACTGAAGCGCGGCCTTTAGGGCCTCAAGCCAGCCATAACCAAAACGCTGGTCAGGCTCCAAGGAATGGCCCTCGCTCCGTTCGTTCAAGGAGGCGATCATCAAGAGCCCGTCGGTTCCCCCCGCTGAACACATGGGCCAGAGCCCGCACCTAGAGTTCTTGCAAGGTCATGTTGGCGAAGCGACCCGAGTCATCAAAGGAGCCCACGCCCACGCGACCGGATCCTAGGACGACCTGATCGCTGGACAGGACTTCGACTCCATCCCCTAAGACCACCACGTGATTGCCACGTCGCTCGACCACCAGGTGAATCCAGGTATCATCGGGCCAAGCAAGGCCCTTGGCGAATACCGGGGCCAGGGAACGACGCGCGGCGTTGTCCACCAGGAACAGGTTATGAGCACGTTCGTCTGGAACCGGTGCCATATGCAAGTAATGAAACCGCGCGGGATCGGTCCAAGCAAAAAATACGCACAGATCCCGGTGGCCATAACTGCGCCCGGTGGACATGGCGTCAAATTCCAGGCGGAAGTCCCCCACCACGGGCTGCTTCAAAAGAGCTAAGCGATGGGGGGAACGGTGGGGCGGCGCGTAGGCTTGAGCCGGAGCGTCCGCACTCAACTCAAGCCATTGACTCGGTTCGTCCCCATGGGCGGAATTGCTTTGTTGCAAAGACCAAGCGTCCTCTTCACTGAAGTCAAACGCAGCAAGGTCTTCTTCCAGACCGCCACCCGCTGGAACCGTCGCTGGAAC
>CALEMP010000227.1 GCA_937910685.1 uncultured bacterium | reverse complement strand
GTGGCAAGGTCCTCGCGGCAATTGAGCTTCTGCCTGGGGAGACCTTGGAAGTTGCGGTACCGAAGTGAGGGGCTGATCCCCGAACTCGCGAGGTCATCGCTTTGCGGGACCCCGACCCGTGGAAAGTAGAGGGCGTGGGGAGATCCCAGGTTCCACCAGCCTATTTGCGCAGATCCGGTAAGGGGCGTTTGGCCAACCCGGGGCGCGCCCCGCGTGGGTTTTCACAAGATTTAGAAGGTTGTCCGGCCACTTTCGAGGTTGGTGGACTTTGAGAGGGTGAGGCCCGGCTCTGGGCCAATCTGCCCCTTTGAGGTCAGCCCCTGACGATCAGCTTTGCCCTTCGGTGGGGATGTGGGTCACATGGCGGTTGCCTTGAGCGAACGACCTTCGTCCCATGAAAAAGACCCTCACAGCCGGCCTACTTGCCATTACGGCGGCCATATTTGTCATCTTGACGCTGAACGCCTCCGACTGGTTGCGTGTGGAAGGACCTGCCCCCGCCGCCCCTGTGGGTCTCGGTGGTCCTGGGGGAAGTTTGGATGACCTAGTGGAGGTTCCAGATCCCGTGAGAGCCGGGGCCCTGATGGTTGACAGTCCCGTGGCAGAAGCCGTGGCCAACACCGAGGACGAGTCTTCTGATTCGGGAGTCCCCAGATCGGTCTCTTGCCGAGTGCGGTTTGTGACTCAAGCTGGAGACCCGGTGTTGGGGGTGAAGGTGAGAATCGGCTGGGATGGGCCGTTTTCCTATTCGGACAGCAGCGGGGTGGTGGTCTTGTGCGAGCCCTTGAAAGCGGGCAGAGATTCGACAGGTGTGAGTGCTGGTTACTACCACGAGGACTTTCTGGACGGCTCCCTTGGGTCCAAACTTGAGTTTGGGATCGAGTTGGATCTTGGGGACATTGTGCTCAAGAGGATCGGAGCTCTGGAGGTGCGTGTGGTTGATTCTGGCGGTGCGCCTCTGGAGGACGCTTGGGTCACCTGGTCGGAAATCGGGGTTCACAGTCAAGATCCAGACATTTTGAAGCATGAACAATACTGGGCCAGCGCCATGGTGATGTCGGGCCGGAGTCCCAGGATCCCGGGGCAGGGGAGCATGTCCATGACAGATGTGTCGGGGACTGCGCATCTTCCCCAGATCCCCCTCGGGAAGATTCGTGTGTGGGCCGTGGGGAAAGAGCACCTTGCCAATTGGACTGAGCCCTTGGAGATTACCCGTGGGGGGGCGGCCGAAACGGTCACTGTTGTTCTCGACCTTCTCGACAACAGCGATTTCATACGGGTTCGGGTGGAAGAACACAGAGATTCCAATGGTGACACGATCATCGATTGCGCCTACGAGACTCCTGAAGGCCCCGTGAAGCAAGTCTGGAGGATGAGCACTCCAGTCCTCGTCCTGCCCTATTTCCCGCGGATTCCACGCGACTTCCAGGCGTCCAGTGATCGGATGTTTTTGGGAAGAGTTGATACTTCCCTTCATAGGGGCGCTGTGGGAGGTGATGAGGTGTTGTTGCGCGTGCCAAATTCGGTTTTCATGGCATTAGAGGTTACAAGCGATATCGTCAGGGTGCAGGAGCTCCATTACGCCCAGGCCTCTGGGCAGAACGTCCGGAGGGGTGTTCTGGAATCGTGGGGTCAGGCGGGGAAAACCCCAGTGGCCTTCAAGGTGCCGATTGGGCCTGGGGAATTCACTCTCACTCTCTCTGCCGAAGGTTGTGTAGATGTGGAGCTTGGACCCTTTCAGGAGATAGATCCGAGCCACGTCTACAAGGTGCATATGCCTGGGTTGCCAGTGGTCAGCGGGCGTGTGCTGGCCCAGGGTAAGCCGATTGCGAATGCCCAGGTTGGTCTCTATGAGTTGACTGACAAGAAGATCCTCTTGAATCACTTTCCCTCCAGGGTGGGTGCTTCTCAGCGGTGGTGGGCCAAGACGAATCAGGATGGTGTCTTCGCCAGTAACCCGCGTGAATCTGGCCGCTTTTACCTCCGGGCTGTTGCGGAAGGTTATGCGCCAACGGAGATGGGGCCCATGACCATCGACGCAGCGCAGGGACTTTCTGATCTTGTGGTGAACCTGACGGCCGGGGGGGCCATTGAGGGACGCATCCAAGGCCCCGGAGATGTGGCCAATCAGGTGGTGGTGTTCTCGCGAGGGGATTCTTGTGTTCAAGAGACGCGGACTGGGGAAGATGGAACGTACCGGGTGGATCACCTGATGCCAGGCTCTTGGTGGGTTTCCGTGGCGCCAGCTGAACTCAATCGATCAGGACGTCATGTGCGGGAGACGGACGAGCCATTCCGTGAATCTGATATCAAGACGAATTGCGTCGTGTTGGAGGGGCAAACGACCCAGCACTTGCTGACCCTGCCAGCTCAAATGAACCATGTGGTGGAGGGGCGTTTGCTGCTCGATGGGAAACCTGCAACGGAATGGACCGCGAGTTTGGGGGTGGCAGGGGACTGGTTAGGCCGTCGTCGCGGTGGCTCGAAGTGCCCGATCGCCGAGGACGGGAGCTTCCGCTTCAATGTCCCGTGGAAGGGGCGCTATCTCTTGAGCCTGACCCGCGGCCTGCCCGAAGGCGACTGGCTTATCTTCGATCCCCTTATGGCCCTCACGATTGAAGTAGATGTGGGAGCGGAATCGAATGTCTACCATCTGGACTATCCAACAGGGTCTGTGCGCTTTCATGGCATTAGGAGCCGTATTATTGACCACCACTTCATGGAAATCAGCAGCTTCGAGCAGGTGCCGCTTGTGCGCGGGGTCGGGGGCGGCGCGACCATGACCCTCTTGCCCTCCCTTTGGGCAGTTGGCACCAGCCTCATCGAGGGTGTCCCCGCAATGCCCGCCCAGATCACCAAGCTAGATCTGCAGAGCATTGAAAAGTGGTCCGATCCCCTGAAGCTCGGTGTAGGGCTGAGTGAATTTGTGATTCAGGCCGGGCAGACGGTCGATGTAGCTATGCCGAAGTGACCCTCAGTTCTCTCCGCCGTGATGGTCCACTAGGTTGGCGTGGGTCTCGG
>CALEMP010000226.1 GCA_937910685.1 uncultured bacterium | reverse complement strand
CCCCCTGATTCCAACATCTTAAGACCCCGCGGTCGGGGGTGCGTCAGTATGGTGGGCCCCGTGGGACTCGAACCCACGGCCAAGCGATTATGAGTCGCTTGCTCTAACCAGCTGAGCTAGGGGCCCGTGCGGCCAAGAGGTTAGCCTGCGGGGGTCCCGTACGTCCCCCAGAATCTCCCAAGCAATTTCCAATGGACCATCTCAACACCCTCAACGCTGCCCTTGAACGCATGGACCACCTGCGCAAGGACAAGGGCGATGCCCTGAATGAGCAACGGCCAGAGATGTCGGGCTGGTCGGCGGCTCAGCATCTCTATCACGTGGCCCTGGCCACGGACTTGGCACTCTCTTGCGTGGCCACGATCCTGGCAGGGACCAGCCCGCGGGTGCGGCACGATTTGCCCAAGAGTGAACTCTTCGCCCAGTTGCTTGCCCGCGGGAGTTTCCCAACGGGAACCCAGGCTCCGCGGCTCGTGATTCCACCCGCGACAATCAACCTAGACTTTTTGGAGCAGGAACTCGCCACGGCCTCAGCTGCAGCAGCAAAGTTCCAGGGGCAAGACCTGAGCCAAGTCACCGGTCGCATCATGCATGAAATCCTCGGGGGGCTGGACGCGCAGGAGTGGCTCGCATTCGCGCAAATGCACGGGACACACCATTTAAACATCGCTGAGGGACTCGCCTCGTGAAGGGCCTGTTGGGCATAAGAACCGGAGCCACCCTCGCGCTCCTCATGTGTGCTTGCGCCGATGATCCCGCAAGTCTCGATGTCCCGGCTTCAAGAGTCGATGACCTCGCGCCTGCTACGGCCATTTGGGAAACAGTCTCGTCCCTGAATGCCTATCGCCCCGAGTTGCTCGATCCTTCGGACGGGGGTGGGTCGGCGCAACTCGTCCTGCTGCCCGGTGAAGATGCAGTTATCCAAGTCAGCTCCCCCCGCACATGGACGATTGATTTCACCGTGGGCCCAAAGGGCATCCAAATAGGCGGCGTAATCCACCTCATGCCGGAGCCTTTTTGGGGCTGGACCCAGCCGCAAACCCTCAATCCACAGCGCCTAGGTTTCACCACTGCCAGCACAAAAGCCGAAGGGGTGCAACTGGATTCCAGCGCCGGCGGTGGCCTGTTTCTTGCCACGGTTGAGGGCCGTGCGCTGCTCCCCGGGGAAATGGTTCGCTTTGTCTACGGCGAAGGAAGCGGGGCCCTCTCAGACCGCCACTCAGAGGCAGCCGCAAGACTGTGGATTGCGGTAGATGGGAATGGCGATGGGATTCGCAAGGTGCTCAAGGACTCGCCCCGCATACGGGTCATCGCAGGCCCGGCCGCAATGCTGGTGGCCATTGCACCCACGATCATGCGTCCGGGTGAAAAAGGCATCCTGCACCTCTCGGTCCTGGACGCCCTGGCGAATCGTGGCGTCCCCGAGGAAGGCTGGTTACGCCTGGCTGAACCCGATGGCTTTCTCAAGGTCCAGAGCGAAGTCAAACTTGAGAGCGCCCAAGGCGGGGTCATCCAAGTCCCCTTTCAAGCACTGCAGGCCGGGACCGCCCGCGTTCAGGTTCGTTTCGTATCAAACGAGATTACCCTAACCTGCACATCGAACCCAATCCTTGTGTCCGACACACTGGAGCAAGTTCTTTGGGCAGACCTGCACGGACACTCGGGATACTCCGATGGCACGGGGAGTCCAACGGACTGGTTCAAATACGCACGGGAAGTCGCTGGCCTTGATGTAGCTGCACTCACCGACCACGATCACTGGGGAGTCCGATTTCTAGACGAGAGCCCAGATCTTTGGTCAGAAATCAACGCATCCGTTGCAGCCGCCCACGAGCCGGGCAAGTTCGTAGCGCTCTCCGCCTATGAGTGGACCAGCTGGATTCATGGTCACCGACATGTGTTGCATTTCGCGGACGAAGGGCCGTTGCTCTCTTCCCATGATCCAAGGTATGAAACACCCCGTCAGTTGTGGGCTGGGCTAAGTGGCTTGCCCGCCTTGACCTTCGCCCACCATTCTTCGGGTGCTCCCATTCCCACGAATTGGACCTTTGCCGCCGATCCAATTTTGGAGCCCCTGACCGAGGTGGCCAGTGTTCATGGTTCCAGCGAAGCCGCGGATGGGGCGCCGACAGTCCGGGGCAGCCGTGCCGGGCGTTTCGTGCGGGATCAACTGGATGCGGGGATGCAGCTGGGTTTCGTGGGCTCGGGCGATGGGCACGATGGGCATCCGGGACTGACCCACCTGTCGCCGCTCTCAGGCGCACGGCCCCGTGCAGCCGATGGACCCCAGGCCGGAAGCGGGGGCCTAGCGGCAATATTCAGTAACCAGCGCACCCGGCTAGCAGTGCTGGAAGCCATGCGAGCCAGAAGGACCTATGCCACGAGCGGGCCGCGGATTCACGTGGTTGCGTCCCTCAACGGCCAGGTGCCAGGGGAATCGGTTGAGCCCCATTCGAATCCCGCATTCACCGTGACGGTCACGGGAACTGCGGAAATGAAACGCATCGTCTTGGTGCGGGATGGACAAGTCACGGATCTGAATCGCGGGCCCACCGGCGAACCATTTTTCAGCGGCTCGTTCGAGCTTCCGCTTGGGTCATGGACAGCAGGCTCTTACGCATACCTGAGGATCGAGCAAGCCGATGGGGCCTGGGCCTGGACAAGCCCGTGGTTCGCTCCCGCTCAGGCGCGCTAAGCGCTGGCCGCATTGCCGGGTAATTCGCCCGCGATACACACCCGGTTCCTCCCCGATTCCTTTGCGGCGTAGAGTGCCTTGTCCGCTTCTCGCAAGAGGTCATCCATGCAACGCATCCAAGGCTCGCGCTCGGCAACGCCCACGCTAACCTTGATTTCCATAGGCTTATCCACCTGAATGGGGGGCAGTTCGTCGATCGCGTGGCGCAGCCGCTCGGCAGCAATCCGGGCCACACCCATTTCTGCTCCGCCCACGACACTTAGGAACTCCTCGCCTCCCATTCGGGCGACCGCATCACCGGCCCGGGTATTATCTGACAATGTCTGGGCAACCTCTCGCAAGACCGCATCACCGATGTCATGGCCGGCAGTATCGTTGAAGGCCTTGAAGTAGTCGATGTCTATGGCAATCACCGAAAGCGGAGCATTTTGCCGGTCAGAGCGTTCCCACTCCGCCTCAAGCAAGCGCATCCCCTGCCGCCGATTGGGTAAGCCAGTCAGCCCATCGGTTAAGGCCGCAAAACGAAGACGACGACCCATGAGGCCCATTTCCGCAGCACGGCTGTGGTTGATGCGCTCGGAACGCTCAACAGCCTGGCGCTCGGCCACGACCCGAGAACCAACGCGCACGCGCGCAGCAAACAATTTGGGGTTGATCGGTTTGGACATGAAGTCGTCCGCTCCACAATCAAGAGCCTCCAGAGCACGTGCGTCGCCCCCATCAGCGCTGATTCCGATCGCGTACACGCGACGACCAATCTCTGATTTGCGCAATACCCGCAGAAGCTCGTAGCCGCTCATCAAGGGCATGAACCAGTCAATGATCACGACTTCCGGCTGCATATGCACGGCCAACTCAAGGGCCACACTGCCCTCGGTAGCCATAAAAACCTCGAAACCTTCATTCTCCAAGTTGAAGGCCAGTAGCTTCAACATGGCCGGGTCATCGTCCACCAAGAGCACCCGAGTGGGACGGAGCTCGTGATCAGCTTCATCCTCGATGAATTCAGCTTCATCTGCAAACAGGTCGCGATCCTCATCCTGTCTACGACCCACGGGCACCACGGGAGGAGGCTCTACTTCCACCGACTGGACCAATGCCAGGGACAAGTCACCCAGGTTTGCGCCCATGGTGGGGATACCGGTGAACTCCGCCCACTCCTGCCACTTGCTGGAGGCACTCAAGATCGATTCGATGAAGCCGTCCTGGGGCAAGCCTAGACGCTCAACCGCCAATGGCAGAGCGGCAAGGGCACGGCCCCGGTCAGTGATAGGGTTTCGCATCTCAGGTGAAAGCACCCGTCCAATGAGGCGCGCAGCAATCAATATATCGGCCCACTTGTTCACGGAATCCGGGTCGCGGGGAACCCGTGGCGAGATCCCGTCGAGGGCCTCGGTATAGGTCACAGGCAAACCCCAGTCCTCCATCAAGCAACCAGCCACATTGAGGTTGTCGATTTCAAAAGTACTCCACTCGAGTTGCAAGAGAGAGGCTTCGTCCGAAGACCTTGGGTCTCCGCAGATTCTCCCGTAACGCGCAGGATGGACGCAGGCCAAAGCCAATCGACCGATGCCACTGAGGAGGCCCAGGCTGAATAGCGCCGCGGCATCTTCGCCTGTGGCTTCTGCTAGAAACTCCGCGGCAACTGCGTTGGCGAGGGACTGGCTCCAAAAAGAATCCACATCAAAGTCACTGACCTTTGGCATGCGCGTTTCAACCAGGCTGAAACCCAAGGCCACGTCGCGCACAACCTTGGGGCCAAGACGCGTGGCGGCCTGATGCGCTGATGACGCTCGGTCTCCCACGTCATGACTCGCAGCATTGGCAAGGCGCAATATGCGACCACTCAGGGCCGGGTCGGCACTGATGAGCGCGACCAGCTCCTCCGGATCATATTCAGCACATGAAGTCAACTCGAGGATCTTTAGACCCACGCCAGAGGGCGAAGGCAAGTCCCGGGCCAAGCGCATTTCATCAAAACGGATATTCATGAAACCTATGCGCTCTCAAGACTCGTTTGGCCGCCAGAAACCTCGGAACGGTTTAGGCCGGACTCCTTGGCGTTGTACAGGGCAGCATCCGCCGCTTTCATCACCTCAGCAGTAGTTGCCACCTGCTCAGTTCGCTCGGAAACGCGAACAGTCACGGTCAAAGGGGTCGGTAAACCCGTTGATCGAGACATTCCCCTCGAGAGCCGGAGATCTTCGCAAGCGCGCTGAGGCATCATGCTGGATCTCCGATGGTTGTTTTCTCGCCGCAAGGGAGGCCGGTGCCTGCCTGGGAGAATCGAAGGTTGCCAGGATGATAGAGGAGGATATACATAGGCTGGGGAAGGCCGGAAGTCCCGCGGTGAAGCGCAAGACAGTGACCTCCCCATTGATCGGACCAATCAACTCCCTGAGTCGAGAGCGAGGCTCAGATCGAAACACTTCCGGTCGTTCTCCGACGGGCTAGGAGCTCGCAAGTCCCGATTAGGGAATTATCGGTAGGTCCGGGAACCGACTCGGGCCCCCAGAGCAACCACCCGTGGGTTCCGGGCCGGGGTCCAGAGGGGGTGGGTCCGGCAAGCGATACCCGAAGACCTCCTGCATGTGCTTGACGATCAAAACCTCCAAGAGAATCGTGGCGGGAGCCAGGTCCGCATGGTCCGCCACGCGGGTCATCACCTTGGGATCCAAACCGCATGGCCGGAATCCGCCGAACTGGGTCAGGTCCGTGTGCACATTGAGGGCAAAGCCATACCAAGTCACCCAATGCCGAACCGCGACACCTACTGAGGCGACCTTTTGCTCACCGATCCAAACGCCAGTCAAGCCCCCCTTGCGCTGGCCCACGATGTCCAACTCTGCGAGTACACATATGATGACCTCCTCCAAGTTACGCAAGTGGATGTGAAGATCACGCTTGCCCTCTGGCAGGGCCAGGATCGGATAGGCCACCACTTGGCCGGGGCCGTGATAAGTCGCTTCGCCCCCGCGCTCCACTTCCACCACGGGCAACCCCGCGGACTGCGCCGCCTCTAGGTCCCCTCCGCGCCCGACGGTAATCACCGCCTCGTGTTCCACTAGGATCAAGGTGTCATTGATCTCACCCCCTGCGCGTTTTTCGAGCAACTCCTGTTGCAGTTCCCAGGTTTTCTGATGGGGCTGGATTCCTAGCCGCAGGATTTCCAGCAGGGGCAGATCTGAAGCGGGAGAGTCCACGGGCTCAAGCCTGGTAAATGTGTACGGCCATGTTGTGCACCGCTTCAGCGGCTTCCATCAAGGCTTCGGGCAGGGTCGGGTGGGCATGAATTGTGCGCGCGAGGTCTTCGCTCGTGGCTCCCATCTCGATGGCGAGGGCTGCCTCGGCAATCAACTCGGTGACCTCGGGGCCGACCATGTGCACGCCTAGGATCAAGTCAGACTTGGCGTCTGAGACAACCTTAACCATGCCATCGGTCTCTTGCAGGGTCATCGCTCGCCCAGAAGCCTTGAACGGGAATGAGCCAGTGATGGGCTCGTGTCCCGCTTCTTTTGCCTGGTCCTCGGTCATGCCCACAGACGCCATTTGCGGTGATGTGAAAATGACAGCGGGAACACAGCGCACGTCGTACTCCTCAGGTTGACCGGCGATCACCGCCGCAGCCACGAGCCCTTCCTTGCTGCCCTTATGGGCCAACATGGGTTGACCGGCAATGTCGCCAACGCAAGAGATATTGGGCACGCTAGTGCGCATCTGCTTGTCAATTTCGATGAAGCCGCGCTCGTTCGTGCTGAGCCCAACGTTTTCAAGTCCCAAGCCCTCGGTATAGGGTCGTCGCCCCACCGTAGAAAGAATCTGGTCACAAGCGATTTCCTCTTGCTTGCCGTTCTTCTCGATGGTCACGACCAACCCGTCACCAGACTTGGCCCACTTCTTGGCAAACGTGTTCACCAGCAGCTTGACCTTACTCTTCTTGAGCGAACGCTCGATGACCTTGACGCAGTCCAGGTCTTGACCCGGGAGTGCACCTCCCGTGGCCTCCAGCACGGTCACCTTTGAACCCAGGTGGTTGTACATCATGCCCATCTCTAGGCCGATGTAACCGCCACCGATCACCACCAGGTGCTTGGGAATCGTAGTGGGCGAAAGAGCACCGGTGGAAGACCAGACCGAATCTTCGTCAAACGCGAAGCCCGGGATCTCGATGGGGATCGAACCGGTTGCAATCACGATGTCATCACAGGTCACTCGCTCGGTTCCCTTTGCGCTTTTGACTTCGACCGTATTCTTGTCCACCAAGCGGGCTTGTCCCATCATCACCTCGCAGCCGTGCTTCTTCAGCAAGCTACCCACCCCACCGGTCAAACGCCCGACGATCACGTTCTTCCACTCGACCAACTTGACCGGGTCGAGCTCCACGCCCTCTACAGTGATGCCCATGCTGTGGGCATGGCTGACCTTATCCATCAATGAACCCGCCGCAATCATGGCCTTGGAAGGAATACAGCCCACGTTTAGGCACGTACCCCCAAGAGCTTCCTTCTCAACGACGACCACTTGCTGGCCTAACTGGGCGAGACGGATTGCGCAGACATATCCTGCGGGTCCGGCACCGATAACAACAACCTTACGGATTTGACTCATGTGAATTGGGGCTCTCGCTCAAAGGGGGAAGGCGCCATCGCCGCGGGTTGCATCACCACGGCGTTCGGCAACTTCTAGGAATTGGTTGAACTGCACGCGCAGGTGACGGGGCACCTCGCTGTAGACATCTTCCACCAGGGATCGCAGGGGGAAGGGAGGGGCGGCTTCTTGCTCGTGGATGACCTCGTCGATCTCTGCCACGATTGCCTTTTCTTGTGCCGCGCATTCGGACGAATCGATCAAGCCGCGCTCGATCAAGAAGGCCTCATAGCGCTTGAGAGGATCACGCTCGGCCCAGGATTGAACTTCCGCATCATCCCGGTACTTGCTGGGGTCATCAGAGCTCGAGTGCCCCAGCATCCGATAGGTCTTGAGCACGACCAAACTGGGACCACCCCCAGCGCGGGCTCGCTCCACTGCCGTCTGCATCTCGGCGTAAACCGCGAGCACATCGTTGCCGTCCACCGTCACACCAGGCATGCCATAGGCCTGAGCCTTGTCCGCATAGGATTCAGCCGCGGTTTGCTGGGCCGAGCTGACGGAAATCGCCCAACCATTGTCGATGCAGACAAAAACGCATGGCGCCTTCCAGACGCCCGCGAGATTCAGGCCTGAATGGAAACCATTGGAACTAGTGGCTCCATCACCGAAGTGAATCGAATGCACAACGTCTTCACCCCTACGAGCACTGGCGTAGGCGGCGCCCACACCGTGGGTGATCTGGGTGCCGATCACCGAAGACCAACTGGGATAGTTCGAACCCTTGTGCTGAAAGTGATTGCACATCTGGCGACCCTTAGCGGAGTCGTTCGAGTTGCAGTACATCTGCGCCACATATTCAAAGAGGGGCAAGCCACGCGTGATGGCGGCGCCGCCCTCCCGCAGACCAGACCACATCCAGTCCTTGGGCAACAGTGGGGCAGCAGCACCCACTAGGGAGGCTTCCAGACCCGTGGCCGTCCCCACAAAGCCGACTCGTCCGGCGCGCTGCAATTTCAGCATCCGCCCATCGAGGGAGCGGATCATGATCATGTTCCGCAACAGCTCAACGAACTGCTCGTCGGAAAGGTCGGGTGCCTCTCCCACAAGCACACCTTCCTTATTCAGGATCTGTTGGAGGCCAGTCACAGGATGCAAATCAGAGGGACAACAGGGCCGGCTCTTCCAGAATTTGACGCAGGTAAGCCACGAAACGCGCCGCATCGGCTCCGTCTGCAAGGCGGTGATCCACACTGCAGGAGAAGTTCATGTACTGGCGCACTTCGATCACCTCGCCCTCCGGCGTATCCACCACTCCGGGTCGCTTGACGATGCGGTGAACACCGAGGATAGCGATGTCGGGGAAGTTGATGATCGGCGTCGCTATAGTGCCACCGATGTTACCGGCGTTGGTGATCGAGAAAGTGCTACCACGCAGTTCCTCGGGTCGCACCCGACCCGCGCGGGTTCGCTCACTCAGGTCGCCCAACTCCGCTGCAAGCTGCAAGAGGCCTTTGGACTCCACTTGGGAAATCACCGGCACGATCAAACCATTCGGGGTGTCCGTGGCAATACCAAGATTGACGGTTCCGGGAAGCACGATTTCCTCGGCTTGCTCATCTAGGTGACCATTGAGCATGGGGAACTTCATCAGACCATTCGCCACGGCCTTCATGATGAAAGGCATGAAGGTCACCTTGATGCCTTGCTCGGCACCAATCGCCTTGGCCTTCTGGCGCACGCGCACCAGGTCTGTCACGTCCACCTCTTCCACTATGGTGAAGTGAACCGCAGTTTGGGAAGAGCGCACCATGGCTTCAGCAATCTTACGACGCACGCCACGGAAAGGAATCCGCTGCGCTTGGGCTGTGGTTGGGGCAACGACGGGATGACTAGATTGGGCGACTGCGCCACCTGTGGCGGCTGCCTCCACATCGGCCCGGCGAATGACACCATTGCGGCCGCTGCCGGCTACGGTGCTAAGGTCCACGCTCAACTCCCGGGCCACACGACGGGCGCTCGGAACGGCCAAGACCTTTCCGCCGTTGGGCGCAGGTTGAGCTGCAACAGCAGTCGGTGCGCTCGGTGCGCTCGGTGCGCTCGGTGCAGTTGGTGCGCTCGGGGCGGCAGCAGGTTCTGGGGACGCCGCCTGTGCGGGTGCTCCCCCTCCATTGTCCAAGCGGAAGATCACATCCCCCACAGGGACAGTGTCTCCTTCCCCCACGAGTAATTCGGTGATCGTGCCATCGGCAGGTGCAGGCACCTCGACCGTGGCCTTGTCGGTCATCACCTCGACGATGGCCTGGTGCTCTTTGACCGCATCTCCGGCGGACACGAGCCACTTGACGATCTCGCCTTCAGCTGTGCCTTCGCCAATATCAGGTAGTTTGAATTCAATCATGGTTGCAAGGTCTCCAGAGATCAGAAGGATGCCACGCCCTCGATGGCATCGAGGACTCGACGCTCATCTGGCATGTAGTGGTGTTCTAAGGTGTTCGGAAAGGGAGTGTCGAAACCCGTTACGCGGCGAACCGGGGCTTCCATGTACTCGATCGCATTCTCAGCGATCAAAGCGCTAATCTCGGCACCATACCCGCAGAATCGCGGAGCCTCATGGACCACGACCACGCGCCCAGTACGCTTGGCCGCATCCAGCACCGCTTCTTCATCGAGAGGCAACAGGGTGCGTAGGTCCACCACGTGGGTTTCGATGCCGCCTTCGGCAGCGGTTGCAGCGGCTTTCTCGCAAACCGGAACCATGGCTCCATAACAGAACACGGTCACATCGGAACCTTCACGCGCTGTGCGAACGGTGGACAGATCCACAGTGTAGCTGCCCTCGGGAACTTCGCCCTTCAGTGAACGGTAGAGGGCTTTGGGCTCAAGGAACAGAACCGGATCCGGATCCTCGATCGCAGCGATCAAGAGCCCCTTGGCGTCATGTGGCGTCGAGGGAATGACCACCTTCAAACCAGGCGTGTGGGCAAAGTAAGCCTCGCCCGACTGACTGTGGTAAAGCCCTCCACGAATACCGCCACCATAGGGCGTACGGATCACCATGGGCGCGGTGTACTGGCCGCCGGACCGGTAGCGCAGCTTGGCAGCTTCGCTGACAATCTGATCAAAGGCAGGGAAGATGAAGTCCTGGAATTGGATCTCGCAAACGGGCAGCAGGCCATTGACCGCCATACCCACCGCGGCGCCAACGATTCCGTCCTCGGAGAGAGGCGTATCAAAGCAGCGGCGCTCGCCAAATTCCCGAGTCAAGCCCTCGGTAGCCAAGAAGACGCCGCCCTTAGGGCCTACGTCTTCGCCAAAGACTGTAACGCGCTCATCATCGCGCATCTTGGTATGAAGCGCGTCATTGACCGCTTGGAGCAGGGTGAGTATTGCCATGGTGTTTGTTGTGTCGCTCGAAAAGCGTTGATCAATCAAAGAGGGAAGGCGCCGCCACCAGCATCGGCGTCGCCTTTCCGTGCTGCGAGGTCGAATGCCTGCTCGCCCTGTCGGCGCAGATGGTTGGGCAGGGTTTCGTACACATCGCTGAAAATCGTTTCCAGGGTTGGGGCAGGGGTACCCTGAGCCTCCTTGGCGGCCGCGGCCACCTCGGCAGCGCACTCGGCCTGCAAGGTCGCTTCCAGGGCCTCGTCCCAAAGCCCCCGTTGGGCCAGGAAGCGCTGCATGCGCAACACTGGGTCCTTCTTGGCCCACTTCTCGAGTTCCTCGGCCGGCACATACTTGGTGGGATCGTCCGAAGTGGAGTGCCCCCCCATGCGATAGGTGAAAGCTTCAATCAGAGTCGGGCCCTCACCTGCGCGCGCGCGCTCGGCGGCCTCGCTGACGGCCTGGTTCACTGCCAACAGGTCGTTACCGTCCACAGTCACTCCGGGCATTCCGTAGGCCTTGGCCTTGATCGCGTAGCCATCCGAGGCCGTTTGACCGCTGGAAGGCAACGAGATCGCCCAACCATTGTTTTGGCACAGGAAAATCACCGGAGCCTTCCAAACACCCGCCATGTTCAAGGCACTGTGGAAGCCCGTGCTGGATGTGCCGCCATCTCCGAAACTTGCAAGGCTCACGTCATCCTTGCCCTGCGCCTGGGAGGCAAACGCCGCCCCGACTGCTTGCGGAAGGTGGGTTCCGATAGGCGAACTGATCGAGAAAAAACGCAGAGGCTTTGTGAATGAAAAGTGCACCGGCATCTGGCGGCCGCGAGCCGAATCAGAAGCATTGCCGAACATGTTGTGCATCATCTCGACCGGCTCAGCACCGTGATGCAAGGCCATGCCGAAATCCCGATAGCTGGGGAAGAAGAAGTCTGTTGAGCGCAGAGCGCTTGCGGCTCCGACCTGGGTCGCCTCCACTCCCTTGTTTGGAATCGAAAAACCGATTCTTCCTGAGCGCTGCAACTTCATGCAGATGTCATCGAACGCACGCACCATCAACATCGTGCGATAGCAGTACACCAGCGCCTTATCGTCCAGGGCGCCGTTAAAGCTAGGAGCGGACCCGTCCGCTTCGATCATCTTCAAGGTTTCGGTCATTGGGAGATTTCCTCTTTGCGCCGCTCACGCACAAGGTGAGCTGCTTGCAACTCGCCGGCTTTGTAACTGGACCGAACCAGGGGACCCGAAGCCACTTGGCGGAAACCCATTTCCCGTCCAAGCCGGTCATAGGCGTCAAATTGTTCGGGGGTGACATACTCGCGAACGGGGGCATGCTTCGGAGAGGGGCGTAGATACTGGCCGAGGGTCAAAAAATCCACATCAGTAGACCGCAAAAGGGCCATGGCCTCCTCGACCTCGGCCTGGGTTTCGCCAAGGCCCAGCATCAAAGAGGACTTGGTGAAAACCACCGAAGACTGATCCTTGGCCTCGCGCAGGGTTTTCAGGGAGCGCTCGAAGGAACAGCGCGGATCCCGAATGCGCCGCTGCAGACGCGAGACGACCTCAACGTTGTGGGCCAGCACATCAGGTTTCGACTCCATCAATGTGGCGAGTTGGGAGCCTGTGTAATCGGGGATCAAGGTCTCGACAATTGTGCGTGGGGAATGTTGGCGGATCGATTGAACACACTGGGCGTAGTGTCCCGAACCTCCGTCGTCTAGATCGTCGCGGTCCACACTGGTGATAACCACATAGTCCAAGTTCAGGGCCGCCACTGCCGTACCCACATGCTCAGGCTCATCAGGGTCGGGGGCAGCCGCGCGATCGACAGTCTTGACCGCGCAAAAGCGACAGCGCCGGGTGCACTCATCCCCCAAAACCATGAGGGTCATGGTGGCTCGGTCACCTTTCCAGCACTCGCCGATGTTGGGACAATGGGCCTCTTCGCAAACTGTGTTCAGCTTGAGCTCGCGGGTCAGTTTGCGCAAGCGCGTATAGCCCTCGCCCCCCGGCAGTGGCACCTTAAGCCAGCTGGGTTTGCGACTGCCCAAGGCGGTCGGGTTGGTGGGAGGGGGTTTGAGGTCCATGGGACAGCCGCGGAGGTTATCACAGGCACGATCCCGGGCCCTGATCTGGCTCGCAATTCTGTGATCCTGAGGGCACAAATACGCCCAAAATGGGGCTCACCTACCACCAGCGGGGCCCTAACGGCGCTTGCCGCGCTGCAGAAGGATGGGACGAGCAAAGGACGGTAGCTCCGCCTCTTCGACCTCGCCACTTCCGTCCAGGTCCCAGCGGGCCAAGAAGCTGTCAGCCAGGGAATCCACCGGGCCACCCCGGGCGGCGGCCTCGAGTCGCATCCACTCCCCCCTTTCCAGCAGGCCTGAATAATCTCCGTCGGCCATGTCCAACAGATCTTCACGGTCTCGCAGCTCCCGCCGCGTGAGGTCCGTGTCACCGTTCTTGTCGAAAGCCGCAAGAGCGCCCTCCTCCAGAAGCGGAGGTAGGGGGATGGCCCTGGCCCGACGCACAGGCCACTCGGACGGCAAGCCCTGCACCGCGTTGTTCCGGCTTCGCTCCTTGCGCGGCACCGGCAACTGCACGCCCCCATCGGAATCCAAATCAAGCGCATCCCACTCGGGATCAAGAATATTGAACTCCCGGATGGCAATGGTTCCACCGTTGTTCAAGTCCCGGCGACTGAAAGCATCCAGGGCGCCTTCGTCACCGTATCGAATTTGTCGTGCCTTTCCGGGGTGCCGCGAGAGCTCGCCCCGGTTCAAACGTCCGTCCCCGTTCAAATCCAAAGCGGCAAACAGGGCCCGGGACATCTCCTTGCGATCGAGGCGTCCATCCCGGTCACGGTCATGGATACGGCCATCTTGCCCATCCAGCAATCGCGCAAGATCACCATCTGGGTCCGTGCGCGTTTCACCAAACACCACCTGGTTGGACTCGGGTACGGACGTTTTTGGCTTTTTGAACAGCTGCCCCACATCCGCCGCCTCGGCCAAGGTCACTCGGCCGTCACCGTTACGATCCAAGACACTGCCTGCCCGCTGTAGCTCTTGGCCAGTCAAGAGCCCATCGCGACTCACGTCATAACGAGCGAAGAACAGTCTGGCACTGTGCCCGGGGATTGGCGGAGCCTCTTCCCCGTCTTTGATCGTGCCCAGGATCTCTCCTGGAACATCAAGGATGCGTTCGACCTCACGCGGGAGAAGCCATCGCGACCCCTCGTGACTCACGTCCTTCAGTCGCCGACCGGAAGGGTCAATCATCGCATCGAGGGGGAATTCCTCCACCGCAATCGCATAGGCGTTGCGGATGCTCATCAGGACACCACCAGACTCGAGGCCTTCGGAATTGGAAAGGTCCACCACGCTGACTCCCTCATCCCCGGCAATCAGCGCCAAGGGCTGCAGGAACGGCTGGTTGTAGATCGCCAGATGGAACATGGACTCGGAAGATCCCTCCACACGAAGAGAGTCAACCACCCGGGGAAGCTTGGGGTTCCCCACGTCGATCGAACGCATGAAAGAAACCTGGTCCCCATTGCCCTGGGTGCGTTCCTCCAACAGATAAACATAATCCGTTTCCGAAGCAGGCTTGCCGCCCTGCGGCGGCGCCGGATCGACCTTGCTACGCAGGGCGAGCCCGCGGAAGAGCCCGCCTGGCCTTTGAGCCGCCCGGGTCCTGCGACTAGTGCTTGGGTAAACCACCTCGGGATGACTTGGTTCTGTTACGTCGATCAGAATCAAACCCACGTTCTCGTCGACGACGGCGCACAAGTTGCGCGCATCGCTGCGGTAGGGTGCCGGTACATCTCCGCGCAGAACCTGAGGCCGGCTGTACTGAAACAAGAGGTCCAGGTCGATGGCCGACATGGTCTCCCCCGCGGCCACTTTCCAGCTAACACCACTTACCAATCGCGGTCGAATCGGTTCGCGAATATCAACGATCGCCATACCTCCAATGCCATCCGCCACATAGGCATAGGGCCAACGCACCTCAACCTCTTGTGCGTCGAACAGGGGTAGTTGCCCCACCGCTTTGGGCGCAGCAGGATCGCTAATATCAACCACACGCAAGCCGCCGATACCGTCAGCAATGAAGAGGTAGTCCCCCGCCTTAGCCATTCCACGGGGCGAAATGGTCTCGATGAATGCAAGCCGATTGAAGGCCCGTGGGTCAGACACATCGAACACGTGAATTCCGCGCCCCCCCTCACTGGCGTAGAGGATTTGGCCATAGCCCTGAAGTGGATCGCAGTCCAACTCCAAGTCAACCACATCGGGAAGCACGAACTTGCCAAGGGGTATCGACCCCGCCAAGTTCTGCCGATTGAGAGCAACGGCCTCGATACCACGTCGATCCGCTACAAAGGCTATTTGACGGCCCAGCTTGAAATTCGAGGTGCCCAAACCCCAGGTCCCGCCGGAACGGTGGCACTCCACACACCCGCGAGCCGTCGGGCGGGTGGTGTGCATCTGGTGGTGGATCATGGTCATCCCCGACAGCCCGGCCGCGGTCTCTGGCATGACTTGGTCGAGAATGCGCGTGCCGTCTTCCCCGTCAACGGTCCCCATTGTGGCGAAGCCGGTCATGTAGGGTGCAATCCGACCCTTTTCGTTCAAGCCCGCATAGAACGATTTCCAGCTGGCAAACACTTTCTCCTGGGTAGTTACGCGCCCCTTAGTGCGCCGCCCAGAAATCAGGTCCATCTGAGTCAAACTTTCGTTGCGGTAAAAGTGAAAGCCAAGAAAGTTCACATTCCATCCCGCATGGCAGGCATAGCACTCGAGTTTCCCGTGGTTGCCGTTCATCGCCCCCATGGCCGCGGGAATGTGATCGGGATGCTCGGGATCAATCACATCCATGACCTGCTTGACCGTGTGGGTCTTTCCCGTGACCTTGCTCTTCAGTAGGACCTTGTCCCCATCAAGCCAGACATTGGTCAGGGCTTCACCACGAGCGGTAGTCATGCTTGCTCGGGCATCAAAGGTGCCATGGCACGATTCGCAGGAAATGGCCACCGCGTCTTCCATGCTCCCGTGCAAGGCCCCGTCCCCCATCACATCCCCGCGCCCATGGCAGTCCACGCAATGCATGCCAAACTCATGATGTACATCCGGCGGGGTCAGGGAATTGTCGTTCACATAGAACGTCCGGTTCAAGCGCACATCCGTGGTGCCCTCGATGTCCGGGCCGCCTGCGCTGTTGGGAGGCAACTGGGACAAGCCTCGAAATTGCAGTCCAATCGATGCGTCCCCGTAGTGACAGGTCACGCAGGTCTGAGTGCTGGGGGCGGCGGTCATCACGTGTCGGCGCGGGTGACCCGGCTCAGTTTTCGTAATGGACCGATCCGCTGAATCCGAAAGTCCCGTGGACGCATAGGGCACATGACAAGCCGCGCAACCTGCGCCGCGATAGTCCCCATCGAATCCGGTGCGACCACGCAGTCCGCGACCTTCGGACCAAAGATGACACTGCATGCACTCTTTCCGCACCAAGTCAGGGAAGTGACTGGCGAGGCGCTTAGGGTCGTCAGATGTGGAAAAAGCGGGCGGCTGGACCAGACGGTCCACCGCACCTTCATCGGTCAAGTGCCCCGGCACGGGGAAGACTCCGAAGAGGGAACCCTTTTCTGAAATCTGGCCGATTTCATAGAACCCATCGGACAGGTGCCCGGCGGTGGTGCCATGCAAAGACAAGAGCAGGTCCTTGCAAGATTCCCCATGGCATGTGCCGCAAGTGACGCCAATCACGCGCAAGTCGGATGGATTCTTGAATCGTCGCCAACTCAAGTCCTTGGTGAGAGGAGCCAGGCGCTCGTCCGTATCACGGTCAGACGTGCTGAGCACATGGGCCTCGAGCTTGTTCTTCGTGCTGGCATCACCCCCGTGACAATCCACACAGGAAAGGGCCAGCCAAGGGTGCATGTCCTCTACGCCATCATGACAGTGCAAGCAGCCATCCGACCCCTCACCGCCGCTCGCTGGTTTGGTGGGCACAGGATGAGGTTCGATCTGCAATTGATCGCGACCTTGTGGCTCCCCCTCGGGGAACTCCGCGGGAACTCGCTCCACCAGAAACGGCACGACAAGCACGATGGACACAAAAATCCACAGGCCCCGGCGCAACCGCACGGGGAACTGGGTGAGGGTTTGAGCGAAGGTCACAGGGCTCAAGAATAGAGGCCTCTCAAGCGGCCTCCCCGAGTAAGCGGAGCTGTAGTACCGAACAACTCACAGACCGTGCCCACCACATCGGTAGTGCGCTGCTGGCTGTCGATCTCGACGCCCCGCTTGAAGTCCGGGCCCCAGGCCAGGCAAGTCACTCGACGCAAATCGGGAGACCCATCCCCATGATCCAACCCACGTCGGGAATTGAGATCTCGGTCCCGGCCAAATTCGGGCAGCACGATGACAGCAGTAGATGCAGCCAGTTCCTCATCCTCGCGGATTGCCGAGAGCAATTCGCCGATGGCCGCATCGTTCTGACGCACAACTTCCGCATAGGCGTTGTAGGACCCATGGGCCACGTCCGCATTTTGCAACACGACTCCCACGACCTTCGGCCGGAATAGGGACAAGAGGTTCCGCGCTAGGCGCAGAGCTTTACGATCCCCAGCCGCAGCGCCGGTGATGTCAGTCGTGCCCTGGGTGAGTTCCTTCAGGATGTAGTCTTCCACGCGCGCCAAGCGTTCGGCTTCACGCACCGCGTCGACGCCTCCGCCTACGCCCTTGCGAAGCGCATCCAGCAGGGCCTTCTCCTTGTCTCCCATGGACTTGGGCATGCCCCAGGTATCCAGCAACTGCTTGAACTCTGCATTGAAAATGCCCTCGCCGTCCAAAATGTTCGCGCCGTACTTGGAGCCGTACTCGGGATGTACAGAGTAGGAGTAGTTCACCTGCTGGGCTCCACCGGTGGTGGTGACCCAAATATCCTCCTTCGGCATGCCAAGGCCCTTACGCAAATACTCAAAGAGAGTCGGGTCTTCGCCCCTAGCGTTCTCTCGGATTCCGCGGGGCTCACTGATGCCAGTGAAAATCGACATGGTTGCGCCGAAGTGCCCCAAGTTGGCCGTGGCTACGTTGGTGTACAGCACACCCTCATCCGCCATCTGGCGCATGTTCGGAATGTTATCCGGGGTGCCAAAGGTTTCGCGGGTTCGCACGCCTCCTGCAAAAGCAACCAAGACAACCCGCTTGGTCTTGCGGCCCTTTTGCAAGGGCAACAAGTGAGCCCCGGCGAGTGCGGGTGATAGTGCACCAGCTGCGCCAAGGGCTGCGCCTCGAAGGAGAGAACGTCGATGTAGATTGAATGTTTCCATGTTGAGTTGCCCCGAAGTGGTTCAATTGTACTGGTGCCTAGTACTTTTGGTATTCGGGATGAGAAAGGAAAGCATAAAGGATCGTCTCCGGGCGGCAGTCCTCCGCGTGAAAGGTGCCCACAAAGACCCGCAGTTCATCTGGGGTGGCTTCCCGCCCGAGAAAGCGCTGAAACTTCTCAGCGACCCAACGTGTGGGATCTGTAATTGCCGCCTTTTCAGGAATCTTCGCACGCCCAGAATCCAGCAATAAGCGCACGACGACCGAGCGCAAGGGGCGCGGATCGGCCAACCCGTCAAGGGCTGTCCGCATGGGCTCCAACTCATCCTCCGTGGGCAAACGATCCAGGAGATCTACGAAGAGACCCTTCAGGAAGAGGGTGTTGGATTTGGGCTCAAGCCGTTCAAGACGTTGGCTGTATTCCTCGGACAACAGCCAATCCCGCGTGGTGGCCAAGTATTTCCAAGTGTCCCGGTGCAAACGGCGGGCCTGATCGGCGAGCACTTTCTTGTCCGGGGCTCCGTGCATAAGGCGCTGATACTCGCGCTCCAGGTAGTGCTTGGATGCCTTGGAGTGATTGACGCAGACCTCGATCACCTCCGATTGGTTGTTCACGAGGGTTCCGAGGAAATTGCCCTTGCCCCCATCATAAGCCCTCTTGCCGCTCTCTAGATCGCGCCGGTTCTTCTGGACGACTAGTCCGCAAAATTGCTCCATGACCACGGTGACAAAAGTGTCCGCTCCAGGATTCCTCTGGTCGAAGCTGGAAGTCAAAGCGATCCTGTGCAAGGCCGTGCGATAGTCCATGCGCCCCTCCGCCAACTTGCCCGGAATCTCCTTTGTGGCCCGAGCAATCGGCTGGAAGTTATCGACCAACAGAAAGTAGTAGAGCTGTTCGCTCCACCAGTGACCCCAAAACTCCTCACCACCCAGAAGGTCGTCCAGCAGCTTGTCTCGACCGAGGCCGAGCCACTGCTCATATTCACGAGCGAAGGGGGGGCGCCCGATCAGATCCATAAAGGTGGTGCGCAAAGAACCGTGGGCGAGGGCTCGAGCGGGCCTGGCCCGGGTGCTGGGTTCCTGAGTATCCGGCTTCTGGGTCTCGGGGCCCTGGCCCTTGGGATCCTGAACACCCGCGCCCTGGTCCACGTGCACAACACGTTGAATGGAATCAGGAGGCGTCCGGGGAATCTTCATGACTCCCACAGTACCCCCCCATTTCTCGGCGGTATCACGATTCTCAGGGCGCACCCTGTGAATCAGCGTTCTGGGCCCAGAATCGGGCTCCGTGTCGGATCAAATGAAAGGCTCGACCGTCTTGCGCAGGGTAGGGGTGCGCAGTTTGCCCAGGGCTCGCATCTGAATCTGACGCACGCGCTCAAGGCTGACGCCCAATTCGCCGGCCAACTCGGACAGGGTGTGCTCCTCGGAAGTCCCCAGACCAAAACGACGCTCCAAAACCATGCGCTCGCGGTCCGACAGTTGTCCAAGGGCTTGCCCTAGGCCCTGTCGCAGGGTGACGTCTTCCATCGAGGACCGGTAGATGCCTTCGGGATCACTCTCTTCCAGGGAATCGGCTAGGCCATTCCCCTCGCCCTCTCCTGATGCGGCATCAATGGAGAGCGTCGAACGGGTGGCTTCCAAAGCGCTCTCGACCAGACCCACGCGCAGGCCGGTCAGTTCGGCAATGCTTGCAGGGGAAGCGTTGGTGTCACCAAGCTTGCCGATCGCGGCCTTCACATGGCGAATGGCCTTCTGCAAGTACACGGGAATGCGCACGGTTTGGCCGTGGTTATAGAGGTGACTGCGGAACGCCTGGTTCAGCCAGTGCACAGCATAGGTGCGGAACAACAGGCCGCGGCGCCAATCAAATCCGTCCACTGCCCTGAATAGGGCTGCGGAACCGTCCTGAATCAAATCCAGCCGAGGCACGCCAAAGTGTGCATAGCGCTCCACGTTGATCAGGGCCAGGTACAGGTTGCGTTCCACCAATTCTGTGCGCAGAGCGTGGAGCTCCTTCCAACGGTGGCAAAGATCATTAGGCAGTTTGCAGTCCGTGGGCTCCACATCTCGAAAGGTCTCCGGGCAGTAGCGAATCTGTCCGTCCAGATCCGCTGCCTCAAGGCCGTGCTCTTCCAGACTCAGCTCCAACCGAACCTGGGCGAACTCGACCCTACGGGCATGGCGGGCTTCCTCGTCCCGTCCCATGATCGTGATCGAATCGATCTCCGCTCGCAGCTGCTCTTCGATGCTGGAGACCCTGCTGATTGCCTTGCGCTGGGTCTTCCAAGAGTCGGGAGTCTTGATCTCGAGCGGAAGCCCCTCCCGGTTCCATTTGCGGGCCAGCCGCCGAACGCGTCCAGCGAATTTGTCCGGTTCGGATGCCCAATCGTCGAGCTTGACGTCTAGGGCTTCCAATTGGGTTGTTTTGTTATTTGTCATTTTTGGTCTCCTCTCTGCTTAATCGCACAAATGTCTCTCAGGCACTGCGAACCCACCAAAAATCGAGTCGACACGGGGGTGATCGCCGTTTCTCAGGACCCTGAAAGCGAGGGACCCAGTGAGGGAGCCGGCCAGGGGAGTGAGTTGGGGGGTGAACATTGCGTGTCGGTGACTGGAAGGGGGGTGAGTTCCCACCTTGCCACATACTGAGCCAGATCTTCTGCGGAACCGAACGTAGAGTATTTATATTTATCTTCGTAGGGGATAATACTTACCGCCCTAAGGGTACCCCCAGTGCCGATTTTGGGAAGCCCCTAGTAATATTTCTCACCCAGAAATGAAAGAAACCCCGCCAGAACTGAATCCATGGCGGGGTTTCAAGAGGGGCTCGGGCCCCATTTGGTCAGGATCTAGAGGTTCCGTGAACCCACTGCCTCGTCGGAGTAGCTCTCCTGAACCTCGGTAGGGATGAACTCCGCGAGATGCTGGAGGTCGCTGGACTCCCGGATCAGGTGACGGGCGATGACCAGCCGCTGGACCTGATTGGTGCCCTCGTAGATCTGCAGGATCTTGGCGTCCCGGAAGAACTTGGCGATGGGATAGTCCTCCATGAAGCCATAGCCCCCGAAGACTTGAACCGCGTCAGTGGCCACTTCCATGGCCACGTCGGTGGCAAAGCATTTGGCCATGGCGGCCATCTTGCTGTTGTAGGGAGAAGGGCCCGTGTCATCAATACCCGCCGCCGCCGCATAGACCAACTGACGCGCGGCCTCGGTCTTCATGGCCATGTCCGCCAACATCTGCTGGACCATCTGATGGTTTGCGATTGTGACGCCGAACTGCTTGCGCCGATTGGCGTAGACCGTTGCCAGATCGAGAGCTCCCTGGGAAGCCCCCATGGCCTGGGCAGCCACGCCGGGGCGTGCATAGTCCAGGGTCGACATGGCGTGCCGGAAACCCATGCCCGGGCGACCGCCGATCAGGTTGGCCTTGGGCACTCGTACATGATCGAAATGGGTCTCCACCACAGGCACACAGCGGATGCCCATTTTGTCCTCGACCTTTTTGATTTCGAAGCCCGGAGTACCTTTCTCCACCACAAATGCGCTGATTCGCCGTGATTTGGAGTCTGGTTCGGTTACGGCGAAAACAGAGTAGAGGTCTGCGACGCCACCATTGGTGGTCCACTTTTTCTCGCCACAGATCACCCAGTCATCCCCATCTTCGAAGGCGCGGACCGAGAGGCCTTGGGCGTCTGATCCCGCGAACTTCTCGGAGAGGCAGAAGGCAACCTTCTTTTTACCGGCCGCAATCTGGGGCAACCAGCGCGTTTTCTGCTCCTCGGTGCCTCCGAGGATGATTGGGAACGAGCCAAGGGCATTGACTGCAAAAGCCACGCCAAAACCTGAATCGGCTTTGGCCAACTCTTCTGCCACGAGGGAGAGGGCCAAGACGCCAGCGCCGAGGCCACCGTATTCCTTGGGGATAAAAGTTCCAAAGAGCCCAGCTTTTGACACCGCTTCAGCGGCGACATAGTTGTACTCCTGGTCCTTGTCGTGTTGGGCGGAAAGGGGGCGAACGTGTTTGTCAGCGATCTCACGGGCAATGGCCTTGAGTTCGAGAGCTTGCTCGCTAAATACGATATTAGACTGGTGCATGGATGTTGATCTTTCGGAGGCCACTGGGCCTCGACTCAGATGCCCGAGTATAGCGAGGAGGAGGTGACCTGCGCCGTTCTACGGGCCAAGACGAGCTGCCGCGGGGCCTTCTCGTCGAAGACTTGCCCACCAAACCCTCCCCAGCGGTGTATTCCCCCAAATTTGTGGGCCTCAAGCAGGGAGTCGAGGTTGCCCGGATCATAGAGCCGCACGTCCTCGCGCCAGGCCAGGGGCTCGTTTCCGGCCCGGCTGAGCCGCACCTGCTTACGCACACGCAGGCCGTCTTCGGAGAGACTACGAGTCTCCTCCAAACGCAGGCCTTGCTCCTCGCGCACGGAATGGGGCACCAGGCTGGATCGAATTCGCGCGGGATTCATCAAGTCCAAGACCAAGAGCCCATTCGGTTTCAGGACCCGGGCGAGTTCCTGCAAAACCCTCGCGTCCCCCTCGTCATCGTGATAACCAAAGGAACTAAAGAGGAGAGTCACCCCATCGAGTGTTTGGTCTTGAATGGGCAACAAGCGCTGATCCGCGCGGGTAAGAAAGCCTTGGATCCCGTCGCCCCCATCGAGACTGCCCGCACAGGCGAGCAACTCATGGGACAGATCCAGGCCAAAGGCCTCAAGCCCCGACTCACGCATGGCAATCAGGTGCCTCCCCTGACCGCAACAAAGATCCAGCACGCTCCCATCCAAGCCCTGTTCCAACAGGAATGCCACCTCGGCTGCCGCGGAGGCCTGGTCCCGATGGGCATAGACCTCAAGGTACTCCCGGCGGAAGGCGGTCTCGAACCAGGCGGCTGATGAGGGCTTTGGGATCATGGCTGGAGGCATTCTGCCAAGTTGGGCGGGCACAGGGCGAGGTTGGGACCACAGCCCTCTCATGCAACCTAGAATAAAGACCGATGAGTCGACGACCCATGAGATCCAACCGCAACCTCCCGAATCCCGCCTGATGCAACCCGCCTTCTTCGACCGCCTTGCCAAGGAAGACCGCGAACGGAGGGACCTCGCGCCCTGGGCCCGATTCTCTGCGGACAGTGAGGGCCGGCAAGAGCCCGAACCCCTCGACACCATGCGCACGGTCTACGAAAGGGATCGGGACCGCATCACCCACTCCACCGCGTTTCGGCGGTTGATGTACAAGACCCAGGTGTTTCTCAACGAAGAGGGCGATCACAATCGGACGCGCCTCTCCCACAGCCTCGAAGTCTGCCAGGTGGCGCGCAGTTTGGGCGGAGCCTTGCGCCTGAATGAGGCCCTTTGCGAGACCATTGGCCTAGCCCATGACCTGGGTCACCCGCCCTTTGGCCACCGGGGGGAAATGGCCTTGAACAGCTTGATGGCTGACCACGGGGGGTTTCGACACAACGCCCAAGTTCTGAGGGTCGCGGACCTTCTCGAACGTCGCTCCCCCGATTACATGGGGCTCAACTTGACCCGCGAAGTTCGCGGGGGGTTGCTCAAGCATGAGGCGGACCGGGACTGGCCCGAGGACCTGCTACCGCGCCACCCGCGGGCCTGCCTCGAAGCCCAAGTGGTCGACATGGCGGATTCTTCCGCTTACAACAAACATGACTTGGAAGATGGCTTGCTGGCCGGGATGTTCCAGGAGGAAGACCTGCGCAAAGATAGCGCCCTTTGGCGCCGTGCCGAGAACCAAGTCAGTCAACGGCACCCGGGGTTTTTGACCGAAGGGGGCGACAGCAAGTTGCGCGTGTCGCGGGTCACAAATGAAGTGCTAGGCATCTGCATCTCGGACCTGACCGAGGCTTCTCAGCGCGCCCTCCTGGAAGCCCAGCCCGCCGATGCGGACGCTGCACAGAAACACGGATCCATGCTGATCCGGCACGGGGACGAGATTGCCCGTGAAGTCGCGGAGTTGCACGGTTTTCTCTATGAGCGCTTTTACCGCCACGAACACCTGGAACGATTCTTGACCTTCTCTCACAAGGTGCTCGAGGGCCTTAGTGGAATCCTGCGCAAGAACCCCGAAGAGTTGCCTTCCTGGTACCAGGTGTGGATGCAGCAAGAGGGCCTCGAGCGCGCGGTTTGCGATTACATGGCGGGTATGACCGACCGCTTTGCCCTGCGGGAATACGAACGCTTGATCGGGCCCTTGCCCGGGGGATTCACACCCCTGAGCCCCAGCACGAGGGCCTAGACCCAGATCACGGCGCACAGAGCTGCGGCGGCTGCGATCAGCAGGAATGACACAAGGCAAACACGCCCTTTGGACTTCGGCTTGGGCAATCCCGCGAGGAATGGCTCGATGAGGTGGTCGTTCTTGCGCATGAGAGTGGGCCCCGGGTGCTGGATCCCCCGCTTGATTGTCCCCGGCCCTTTCCCGTCTCGCATGGTCCCCGTACCCTTATCCCTGATCGGCGCATAAGATCGTGCCCCGAACCGAGTCAATCCCGATGGAATCCCCCGATCCGATCCAATACACCTTCGAGGACGAAAGCCTCTTGCTGCAAGCCCTGACCCACGCGTCAGTGGGCCGCCGGCACAATGAGCGCTTAGAGTTCCTCGGGGATGCGGTGCTCGATCTGGTGATCGTCGAAGACCTCTATCGCTCTCGGGATGACCTTTCAGAAGGAGAGCTCACCGTGCGCAAGAGCCATGTGGTTTCGCGCCCCAGCCTCGCGGTGGCCACGGATGAACTGGGTCTGCCCGCCCGCACAAAAGTCGGACGCGGTCTGAAGCGCGAAAATCTCTCGGCTGCAGTCAGGGCCGGACTGTACGAGTCAGTGGTCGGCGCAATCTATCTCGACGGGGGATTAGGTCCGGCACAGACATTCATCAGGCGCACCTTAGCCGCGCCTCTCGTCCGCGCCCTCTCCGACGCAGGAGTTCAAGTCCCCAAACAAAGCCTGCAAGAGTTCGCCCAACAGGATGGCGGCGATCCTCCGGTGTATGAGGTTGTGGAGGAAACCGGTGAGGCTCACGCCCCCCGCTTCTTGGTTCGCGCCCACATTGGAGAGCGCTCATTCCCCGAGGCTTGGGGTACGACTCTCAAGGAAGCCGAGGGTCTCGCAGCTCTGGCGGCCCTGGAAGAAATCCAACAACCCCCGGTCGAAACAACCGAGCCCTTCTTCGGCCAAGGGGTTTTTCCCAGCGAGGGTCATCGGTGACCGCCAGCGACAATGCTCACTTGCTGCTGGCCTCTGAACTCGAGAGTTCCAGCCAAGTAGACGGCCTGATCACCTTGCTGCGGGGTGCCCAACAGAAGATCAGCGTGGGCGGCCTATGGGGTTCGTCTCAGGCTTTGGTTCTAGCCCATTTGGCCGAGAAAAAAGCCCTGGGGGACGCCCCCTGCTTGGTGGTCCTGGCCACCGACGGCGAAGCCTCGGGCTTTCTTCAAGACCTGAAAGCCTTTGGCGTCGACGCCACACCTTTCCCCTCCCGCGAGGGGGCAGAAGGGGGAGCCACCATGGCTCGCATCGACCTTGCCCAGCGCATGGCCGGCCCGCCGGAGGAGCAGCCACGCCTGGTTGTGAGCAGCGTCGTTGCCTTGCTGCAACCTCTGCCAGCCCTCAAGGATTTGGAAAAGGAACTGATCACCCTGCGCTGCGGCGACACCATCGATGGGGAGGGGCTTCTCAAACACTTGATCAAGCATGAGTACGAACGCCAACCCCTGGCCGAGGCTCCAGGTGAAGTGAGCTTGCGCGGGGACATCTTGGACATTTTCCCCTTCGCCGCCGTAGAACCCGTGCGCATCGAGATCTTCGAGGACGAGATCGAATCCCTGCGCACCTTTGATCCTGCGGACCAGCGCTCGACCATGAGCCACGAGGACTTGCATCTTTGCTTGGCTGCGGATTCAGCTGAAGTGGGTGATGCGTCGGTCATGCATGCCAGCGAACTCTTTGGGGCGAATAGTCTGATGGTGACCATCGAACCGCTCCGCAACCAGGAACGTGCCGAAGCTCTACGCGTGCGCTCGGCGGCCCATGAGCGTGCCCTGCGCTCGATGAACAAGGGTCAGGAACAGATGCGCGAGCTCTCCCTGCAAACCCTGCCGGGGGATGACCTGTGCTTTGAGACCCGTTCGGTGCAAGCCCTCGAAGTGGGCATTGCCAAGGCGGCGGAAGCCCTTCGCGAAGTTGTGGACTCCTCGCGGGTCATCGTCGCTTGCCACGGGGAAGCGGACCGCCACGCACTAGCGGAAGCGCTCACAAGCCAGGGGGGCGTAGAAGGGGCAGAACTGGGCCTAGGGAGCGTTTCCCGGGGTTTCCGCATGCCCTCCTGGAATCTGTTGATTGTCAATCACCACGAACTCAAGGGGGTACTGGGCACCAAACGCAAGGTTTCCAAGGGCGCGCGCCACAAGGTCAAGGCGATTCAGTCCTTCTTCGAGTTGCGCCCGGGCGACTTTGTTGTGCATGCGGTACATGGGCTTGCGCGCTTCCATGGTTTGGTACGCATGAAGCGCGGCGCCGGAGAAGAAGAGCACCTACACTTGATGTTCGCGGACGAGGTCAGCCTCTATGTACCAGGCACCCGCATCGACCTCGTGCAGCGCTACATCGGCGGTGGAGCCACGGCCCGCTTGGACAAGATCGGCACGGGAGCCTTCAAGAAGCGCAAGGAACGGGTTCAAAAGGGCCTCTTTGACTTAGCCGCTGAATTGCTCGAAGTGCAAGCCAAGAGGGCTCTGCACAAGCGCGAGCCCTGGGACGGAGACGAGGGCATGGTGGCGGACATGGTCGGGTCGTTCCCCTTCACCGATACCGAGGACCAGGCAACCGCCTACATTGAAATCGCCAAGGACCTCTCGAGCAAAAAACCCATGGACCGCATGCTCTGCGGCGACGTGGGCTTTGGAAAGACCGAGATCGCCGTGCGCGCCGCTTTCCATGTGGTGGCGGGGGGTGGACAAGTTGCGGTTCTCGTCCCCACCACCGTTTTGGCCCACCAGCACGACACGACTTTCACCTCGCGCCTTGCGGATTTTCCCGTGCGCGTGGAGTCACTGAGCCGCTACACCACACCCAAAGAAACCAAAGCCATCCTGACAGGGTTGGCCGCTGGTGAAGTGGACATCGTGGTAGGCACCCACCGCATCCTGTCCAAAGACGTTCGCTTCCATCGCTTAGGATTGGTGGTAGTAGACGAGGAGCAACGCTTCGGAGTGCAGCACAAGGAACATTTCAAGCGCCTCCGAGCCGAGATCGACCTGTTAACCCTCACGGCCACGCCGATTCCGCGCACCCTGCACATGTCCCTCTCGGGCCTGCGCGACATTTCGGCCCTGGCCACGCCGCCTCCCGGCCGCCAAGCGATCAAGACGATCCTCGGCTACCTCGATGATGATGATCTGGTGGTGAGCGCTATTCAGCGCGAAATTGGTCGCGGGGGGCAGGTTTTTTACCTGCACAACCGGGTCTCCTCGATTAACGAAGTCATGCGACGCCTGCAGGCATTAATCCCCGGGGCTCGCTACGCCGTAGGCCATGGACAAATGGGGTCCAAGGAACTTCGGGCGGTAATGGACTCTTTCACACGGGGCGAGGCTGATGTGCTGGTGGCCACCACGATCATCGAAAACGGAGTGGACATTTCCGCTGCGGGTACGATCTTAATCGAGGATGCGGACCGGTTCGGTCTTGCCGAGCTGCACCAGTTGCGCGGCCGCGTGGGACGCGGAGACCAACAGGCACGGTGCTATCTCTTGGTCGAGCGGCACAAGCCCCTGCGCGACATCGCTCGCCAACGACTAAAAGCCCTGGAAGAGATGAGCCACTTGGGCGCCGGGTTCGGTATCAGCATCAAGGACTTGGAACTGCGTGGTGCGGGCAATGTCCTGGGCGCCCAGCAATCCGGACACATCGCCGCCGTGGGGTACGACATGTACTGCCGCCTGATGAAAATGTCGGTGGAACGCATGCAGGCGGGCGAAGATGCGGACGCCCGCCCCCAAGTCGAGGACACCGAAGCAGGAGTCGAGTTGGAGTTGGGCGTCGCAGCCCTCTTGCCCCCCGAGTGGATTCCCGACCCCATCTTGCGCCTCGATTTATTGCGCAGCTTCACCGAGATCTCTTCCCCCGCCGAAGCCCAAGCCGCCGAGCAGGAGCTGCGCGACCGTTTTGGACGACCCCCGGCCGAGGCTCTGATGCTCCTGCGCCTAGCCGGCCTGCGCGCGGAATTGGAGGCCTACGATGTGCGCCGCATCGCCCTGCGGGATGAGGTGTACCTGGTGGAATACGGGGATCCGGTGGCCTTCGAAGGGCTTTTTGCCGCAAAGCAGGCCGAGGTGCGTCGCATTCGCGCAGGCCTCGTGCACGTGGTCTTGCCCAAGGGGAAAGAGGAGCCGCTGGAAGCGCTCAAGTGGCTCGAAGGCTTGGCCGGGGTCGAGCCCGTTGAGCCATCTCCAGTTCACTGAGGCCCCTCACAATCCCTTCCCCCTTCCTGCACCTAACCGGGGCACGAAGGTTGCGCCGATGGACCCTTGCCCCTGTTGCTTGTGGATCCGACAATAGACCCCAATGAGAACCCTTTCTTCAATGATCCATCGGCCCCACCCCTGGGCATTTTGCGTGGCCACCGTGAGTCTCGCTCTGCCCCTGATGGCCCAAGAACTTCCCAGCCCAAGCCGCCAGGGGCCCGTACCGGTGGGAGCCTACCTGGACTATGGCAGGGGCATCTCCGGGGTGCGAGTGATCACCAGGAGCGACCTATCTATGGCAATGGCCGATCCCTCGGAGACCTGGGGCCGCCAGCTGCAGCAGGGTGCAGATCCTGCCAAGGTTGAGGTGGCAATCCTCCTGGACCTCGCCATGGCCCAACTAGAGATCGAGGCAGGGCGCGCGCGTGGTTTTGATCCCGGGCTGGTGGAGTCCCTAGTGGAGAATCACTTCGAACGTCAGGTCGAACGCTACGGGGGTCCAACAGAGTTCACCAAGACCTTGCAAGCCTTGCGCACGACTCCCAGCCTGTTCCGTGCCGGAATAACTTCCGACCTCTACCGGTATGCCTGGCGCGACTCTTCCTTGGGCAAGCAACCCGGGCCTACGGGCAGGATAAGCGTAGATCGGTACATTCGGCCCGGCTACCTGTTCAGTACCTACGAGGCTTTCGCCGAATCCGGTGATCCGACCCGGCTCGCCGTCCTCGGTGGCTCCGCCGAGATGCTCGTCCTGAGACGGATCATCTTGCCCATAGAACAGCACTTCCCGGGCCTCCCTGAGAAGGCCGGGCTCGAGAAGGCTAAGCTCCTCGCCCAGCAATTGCGGATCCAAGTCATCGAGGGCGAAGCCACCTTTGAAGCCCAAGCCTCAGCGTGGGATGCAAACCTGGGCAAGGATAAGCCGCTGCAGCGCACCCTGAGGGGAGTCCTGGGCATGTCCCGAGAGTTTCACCAGACCGACCTCCTGTTTGAGTTTGCCCGCGACGCGAAGACTGGCGATGTCTCACTCCCCCTGCCCTTCCAGGACCCTGGCGGCAAGTGGGCGGTGGTGCTCTACGCCCTGACCAAGCGCCTGCCCGCCACGCCACCCAAGCCCTTCGCGGACCTCGCCATCCAGGCGGCCTTGCGGGAGCACTTGCTCGACGAATTGGACAACCGCCGCTTGACCCGCGCCAGGCTGCACTTGGTGCAAGAAAGCCACCTGCACCCCGCAGACCTTGGCCCGTACCTCGCCCAAAGCCAGATTCAGGGCCGCTGATCAGAACTTTGGGGAGAATTCCCCGGCTCTGGGCCCCAGGGCGGTGACTGACCCCTTTCCGGGGATAGAATGATGAACCGTCCACATCCCCCTCCGTTGGGTGCAGGACAAGGCCTCAAGAGCCCCCCCAGGGGTTCTATGGAGCCCCGAAAGGTCCACCAAGCACCCAAGAGCCAGAACGAGCCATGAGCGAAGCGCGCTACCAAGACATTCAGATTGAAACGACCCTCCCCAAGCCTTGGGAGCATGAGGATTCTTTCAACGACGTCCTCTATGAGTGGATGAACCGAGCGCCCTGGTTGGCCATTTCGGCAGCCGCGCACATCGTGGTGATCATGCTGATCGCGGCCATCCCCTGGAACCTGTTCTTCCCCCCGGACGAGGTGGTCATCGAAGCCAGCACGGCCCAAGCCCCCGAAGAGGTGGTCGAAGATCCCCCCGAAGAGGAGCCCGAGGAGATCGAAGAGATCGAAACTCCGGAAGAGCCGATCATCCAGGACTACGAGGTCTCGGACCACAACGAAGTGGACGTGGACCAGGACTTCGAGATGACCGACGGCGACCCGGACATGATGTCCAACTCGCCCTTCGATCAGAAGAACTTCAACAACGTGATCGGTGTCGGCGGCGGCGCCGGCGGCAAGTATGGCGGACGCTTTGGCGGTCGTCGCAACTTGCGCGCTGGTGGCGGCGGCACTGCCCAGGCCCTAGCCGACGGTCTTGAATGGCTCAAGAATCATCAAGCTCCGGATGGTTCCTGGGACCTGGACGAGTACTGGATCAACAACGTCAGCGGCGGCACGGACTGCTCCGAAGGTGCTGGCGTTCACATCCAGGACACGGGAATCACCGGTCTTGCCCTCTTGGCATTCCTTGGTGACGGACACACCCTGCGCGAAGGACTCTACAAGGACGTGGTCACCAAGGGCATCAAGTGGATGCGCAAGGAACAGGACCCCGAGACAGGTCTTCTAGGCCAGGACATCGGCGAGAGTTTCCTCTATGACCACTCCATCGCCAGCTTGGCCATGGCTGAGGCCTATGTGCTCTCAAACAAAACGCCGATCCTAAGCGGCACGGTGCGCAAGGCAACGAACTACATCACCCGAGCCCGTAACCCCTACGGCGCCTGGCGCTACCAAGTCCCGCCCATTGGCGAGAACGATACGTCGGTCACGGGTTGGATGGTCTTTGCGCTCAAGTCGGCTGAAGAGGGCGGCACCAAGATCTCCAAGGAGACCTACGCCGGTGCTTTGACCTGGTTCGACGAAGTCACCGACCCGGGAACGGGCCGTATGGGCTACGACACCATCGGTTCCTTGAGTTCGCGAGTGGACGGCGTCAACGACGACTTCCCCGCAGACAAGGGCGAGGCCATGACTGCAGTGGGCCTTCTTTGCCGTTTCTTCATGGGGCAAGATCCCAAGGAGAACCCGATCATGGAGAAGCACGCGAACCTTCTGCTGAAGCGTCTCCCCGAGTGGGACCCCGAAGGCAAGGGCACGGACATGTACTACTGGTACTACGGCAGCTACGCCATGTTCCAAATGGGCGGCACCCACTGGAAGAAGTGGAAGAAGGCCATGGAAAAGGCAATCCTCAACAGCCAACGCAAGGACGGCGACTACAAGGGTTCCTGGGACCCCGTGGGCCCCTGGGGCTACAGCGGCGGCCGGGTCTACTCCACGGCCATCCTCGTCCTCTGCCTCGAGGTCTACTTCCGCTACGCGCGGGTGTTGGGCGCAAGATAATCCAGCGGCGCAATGCGCCTCCCCTGAATCCACAAGGACCCCCATCGGCGCTCTCGCCCATGGGGGTCCTTGTGGTTCC
>CALEMP010000225.1 GCA_937910685.1 uncultured bacterium | reverse complement strand
CTGCGGGGATTCTTGCAGAACTCCTAGGCAGCTCGCTTTGTACGCTCACGCAGCACGGCTGCATAGACCTCAGCCACTTCCTCTGTCATCTCCAAAGTGCTCTTGATCGCTGTTTGGGGCTGAATCAGGCCCTTTTGAACTTTTTGGATGGCCGCTACCCAAGCCCCATGATCCCCGGGCTCCACCAGGGTCACCCCCGGGTCCGAATCTAACTGCTCCAAACCGCCGATGCGTGAGGCCATTACGGGCAGGCCGCAAGCGCGGGCTTCCCGGGCGCCCAAACCAAAACCCTCTTCCCAGAGTGATGGCACCACCACCCCGTCGAGCATGGCCATCACTTCAGCCCGGCGTTCCGGAGTAAAGCTAGGGTGCAAGCGAATGCAATCGTGCTCCCGCGCTAGGGCTTCCACCCCATCCACCGCACTGGAATCCCCGTGATAGGCTTGTCTGGGCCCGTGAATCTCAAGCACCAGATCATCGCGCCCCGCTGCCACCACTGCTTTGGCCAAGGGCAAGACACCCTTAGATGGTTGCACGCTGCCCAGTACACCCAAGCGCACAAGCCCATCGTCGGGGCGTTGACCCCGTAGCCGATCGGTTTCTGCCGCGAGTTGCTGCGCATCAATTCCAAGTGGCATGATGCGTCCCAGGGCATGGACCCCGGCACACTCCAGCCCTGCGCGCTGGTGGGCCTCCAGCAAAGTGCTCGATGGAGCCATGATCCTGTCCACCCTTTGCAAGGCTTGGTTGGCATGCAGGAGGCGTTGTACCAGTGGCTGTATAGCCCATTCCGGAGTTCCGTGGGACTCCCCTAAGCACTTGGCGCAAGTCTCAGGGTCCGGCGCAGAACAGAGCTTGTTGGAAACATGCCAGCGCTGTCCCCGGGGACAGATCAACCAGTCGTCGTGCAAGGTGACCACCACGGGAAGACCACGGGATTCCAAGATATCTAAGGCTCGCGCACCCCAACCCGAAAGGTGATGCACATGCACCAAATCCGGTTGCATCGTGTCGAGCCACAACTCCAAAGCCGCGTCGCTCGCAGGCCCCCCGTCCAGGGCATCGGGACCGCTCATCAGCCGGGGCTGTCGGGTGATGGTCACACCCCCATGGCGTACGATGCGAGTGGAGCTCTTTTCATCTGCCCAGGCTAGGGCACCGACTTCCATGCCGGCTTCGACGAGGGCTCGTGCGAGAGCCTCGGTGTGGACCTCGATGCCCCCCGTTGCGGGGCTCCAACTCTGACCTAGAAAACCGATTCGACGGGGAGGAAGCACGTTCCCTCATCGACCAAACGGACCCCTGGGCCTGAGAGATCAATGGCTCGTGTGGCCCCCAACCGGGAATTCCTAGTCCCCTGAGACCAGCCGTAGGCCCGGTCTGTGCTCCAGAAGGTGTCCGTACTGCCCCAGGAGGGCCTTGATGTGATCCCCGTAGGAAACCGGCAGAACCCCCGGCTGAAGCTCTCGCCGGACCCCTTCGCGGATCATCTTGCCCATGGCCACGGACAGGGCGACCCCATCCCCGGGGCTGATCATGGGCGTTCCGGGGGGCACGACTTCTCGAATACCCGGCACGTCAGAAACGATCATGGGCAGGCCCATGGCCATTGCTTGCAGCACGGTCAAGGGCGCGTTTTCGGTCCAGCAACTAGGCACGATCACCGCATCCAATTCGGCCATGGCCCAGGGAGCCTGCATGGGTTCAAAGGGGCCTTGAAATTCAAAGCGAGTTGCCAAGCGTGGGTCCCAGGTGCGGGCGATGAAGCGCGCGTGGCGTCCTCCCACTCGCGTGCCGTGCACGCGCACGGACCATTTGCGGTCCCGGTAAGTTGCATCATCTTCCAGCCGCCGAACCGCTCGAAAAATCGTGTCGAGACCCTTGTGGGGTTGAAACTGACCGAGGAATCCAAAGCGCAAGGTATCACCACCATGGGAGCTGGGGGCATCGTTGAAGGGGCGCTCGTCAATTCCATAGCAAAGAACCTCCAGCTTCTCGGCAGGGATCACGTCCCCTCGCAGGCGTGTTGCAATTGCTTCGGTGGGCGCGATGAAAAGGTCGGTGGCTTCGATCGCCGCTTGCAAGATTTCACCTCGCTTCTTCAGATCCTCCGCTGTTGGCACCAAACCCATGCCGCCGACCTTGGCCATTGCTGAGGCCAGCACCTGCTTGACCCCACGCCAGGGTTGAGGACCATCGTATTTACCAAGGGTGCGCACACAACGGGCACACTTTTCAGGGTTGCCCCCATCGCAGGGATCAAGGTGCGCGTCCAGAAACTGACCCCGGTGACAGCTGATGCCAAAGTCCGTCAAGGTTGCCAGGACCTTTGCGCCGCTGTCTCGGGCCAAGACCGGCAAGCGCGCAGAAAGTCCCCACAGGAAGTGCGTGAAGTGCACCACGTCGGGCTTGTGCTCCCGAAGAAGCTCATCGAAGCAGCGCTCGACCCCTTCGCTGAGGTAACTGTCCCGAAAACGCTTAGCGTGGGTCGGGGGGTTCGAAACCTCATGCAGGGTCAAGCCATAGCGTGTCGTCGTTTTGACACTGAAACGTTCCCCATGTCCTTCACGTTGGGGACAAAGTACACTCACACTATGCCCCTGGGCCGCAAGCCCGGTGGCCGCTTGGTGGGTGTAAAACTCGGTGCCCCACTGTCCGCTAGGGGGGAAGCCGTTAGCTACAAATAGGATCTTCAAGGTTCTTGGATGACGGGTCCCTCTAGACGACCGGACGAGAGGGTCTCTAGGCCATGCAGTCTAGTCCGGCGCTGCTCTAAGAGTGAGCCCACCGGGCTTTCTGGTCCAAAATGATCGTCGAAACGCCCCGGCATGCCCTCTGGAAGCTCAGTGATGTCCGATCGAGCGGCGCGCCAGGTGCGCCCGCTGGCCCGCTCCTCCACAAAAACCCAAGCCGCAGCGTTGGGCGGACGCCCAGGTATTCCCGTCAAGGCCCTCAGTAGCGCAGGCTTGGATCCGGCGTCCATGAAGAACATGGTGTCGCTGACGAAGCCGTGACCACCCATAAGGCTGCTGGTCAAAAGCACCGGGACTTGCCCTCCGAATCCTCCATGCAGCTGATCCCAGGGATAGATATTTTCGCGCTGTTCGGGGCCAGCGCGGGGAGCTGGCCTGCCGGGGTTACGCAGATGGGAGGCGAGGGAAAGGCCCGTCATTCCGTCCGGGCCCGGGGGATCGCTTCCGTGAATCTCAAGCAGGGTAGGACCCAAATCCGCAAGACCCACAAGGCCATCCATGGTGCTTCCGACGTCTATCCCAGAGGCTTTCCGAGGCCAAAGGACAAGGGGCACCGCCAGGTCATGGGACGATAGACCGGTGGAAGAAAAATACCCTCCGGCCTCTCCGAAGGACAAACCCGTGGAGCCCGCAAGGGCAATGGTGGTCTCCTCCGGATCCATGCGCGAGCGCACGTCCTGAATCATTGCACCGAGGCCCGTATCTAATCGAGCAAGAGCCGTGTCATAAACCGCCAATCCCTGGCCTAGGGTGCGCGCAGGGTCGGACTGATTTTGGGTTGCCACCGAATGAAACGACGGCCAACGGATTCCCGTGGGCGGTGTCCAGGCATCATCCGGGCCGCGCAAGAAGGCCTCGTCCATGGGCAAGTCCTTGTCGTCGAAAATCCGAGTCAGATCCGCCACATGCACCCATGCAAACCAGTTTCTATCTGCGGGCAGTTGGTCGAGCCAACGGACAAGGCGCTCGTGGGTCGGCTCAATGCCATGAGCATCCGACTCGCCCTCCATGGAAAGGGAACCATCCAAGGGGATCACATCGTGAAAACCCGTGGTGAGCCCGCGCATGGAAGTCAAGCGCGGGTTATCCAGGAATGCGGCGGTGGCCCAGCCACCCGCCAAGAACCGCCGGGCCAAGCGCGGCAGTCGGTCGGGCATGGCGGTGGTGTAGACCGGTTTGATCACGGTGCCATCATCGAGCGCGATCTCGGGCACCAAGCAGAACATGGACTCGCTACCCGACAAGATCGACGCGTGGGACACCACCGGGTCTCCGTCGTGGGCCCAAGCGTTGGTGAAAAAAATCGCATCGGGGGCTTCCGCGGAAAGCCAAGGGGTGGTTGCGAAGGGCGCGCCAAACGCACCCAGATGATCCTGACGCCAACCGTCCACCGTGATCAACAACACACCATTCCCCAAGCGCTGTTCCTCTGGCCGAGGAGAACAGGCAACCAGCAGCAGGCTCAGGATCAGGAGGCGCACGGTCATCATGTCTAGGATCACCCCCGGAGAGGTTCAACACAAGCAGCAATCAGCGGGTAAGCCGGAATGTGGAATCATCGGGCACCCAATGGCGCTCGCCCCCTGCCCCACGCAGCAAAACCCAGCCCGGCCAGGAGTCCATGCGGTCGTAGACGCTGCCCACGGCCAAGTGGGCCTGACGCGAGGAATCGGGCCGGGGTTCCGCCCGGGCCAAAATCCCGCCGGTTTCGATCACCATGTACGGATCCCCGGAACTATTCCAACTACGAACCATCAAGGGCCCAAGGAATACAGGTTGCAGCAAGATCGCCAGGGCAAGCAACTGGGCTAGCCGGCGACCTCCCCGCAAGGCTTCCAAAACCGCGCATAGGGAGAGCAGCGCCAAGCCCGCCAGCCCGATCCATCCGGCCTCCGCACGGGTCCATTCGGTCAGCATGAAGCCGAAGGCATCCAGTAGTGAACCGGAATCCAAACCGGGCATGCCCGCCTGGGCGCGGGTCAATTCCAAGTCGTGCAACAAGTCGGGGTTGCGCGGGTTCAAGGCCAGGGCAGCGCTGAACCAAGCGACGGATTCCTCCGTCCTACCGTCGCGATAGGCGGCGGTGCCCAGGTTGGCGCAGAGCCGCGAACGCTCTTGGGCAGGCGCTGGTTCTTCCAAAGCCTCCAACCACAGGGTCTGGGCCGAGGCCAAGTCCCCTTGACGATAAAGGCTGCTCGCCAGATCCAGCTCGGGGCCCTGGGGCGAGGCTTCGGTGGAACCAAAGACCGGTAGAAGAAGCAATAAGATCATCAGCATTCAGATACCCGCCCCGCGGGCGACCCGCTCAATCATGGACTTGTCCAAGGGCTCGTTGTTGCCCCCGTGAATCGAAGCATCCAGTGCGCTCAACAGGCCTTCGAGTTCTTGCCCCGCTGCACTCTGCACGAGGCCAGGTGCACGGCCAATCCAGGATTGGACGCTTTCCCCCGAGCATGCCCCTAGAAAGACTGCCAGGGCCTGCCGCTGGTCCGACGCATTGTGGGCTTGACGCAGGGCGCGGGCCAAGTGCCGTGGAGCAGCCCGCCTGCGGCGCGCGAAGTGACCTGCGGGGTCCCCCCGACGACGAACCAAGGTGCGACCCCCAAACCAAGCCAGGGGCAGCAACAAATAACCCAACAGAAGGTTCGATCCAGAAGGACCTATGGGGTCTGCCTCCGGGCGCGCACGGGGGTCAATCCCCAGCACATCCGGACTGTCGAGCATGGGTCCGCCTAGGGCGGGATCAAGCCCCCCTTCCACGGCCCGCACTCGAATGGGAACGGGATCGCTCTCAAGCAACTCATAGGCCTCGGCCTCGGGGTTGAAGGCCCAAAGGGGAATCGATGGAATCTCTTCCAGATTCGCGTCCACCGGGACCAGCTCCCAAATCACCTTGCGCTCCAAAACCCCCGGGGTGTCCTCGACCCCCAGAATGCGGAATCCACGGAAGGCGTCCAGTCGGGACAAATCGGGGAGATCGAAGAACTCAAGATTGCCATCCCCTAGCCAGCGTACGGTCAGGTGGATCGAAGCTCCCTGATCCACATCCCGCTTGTCGGTCTCTCGCTCGACAGTCAAGGAACCCACTGCACCGGTCCAAGCAAAGGGTCGATTCTCTTCGGGAACCCGGAGCACACGCACCTCGAAGCGCGGCAGCACCGCATAAAAATCCCGGGTCTTGCGCCGACCAAAGGGCCCAGCGTTGCCCACAAGTTCGCCGAACTCAAAAATGCTCTGGGCAAAATCCAAAGTCCCGGGGCGTGTGGGCAAGAACCGACGCTTGAGTTCCACCACTTGGAAGAGATCCCCCCCGCGACTCTTTTCAACGGGCCCCACCACATCCACGCGACCAGAACGATTGAGCGCGATGGTGACCAGTTTGAGTCCCAGGTTTTCCTTACCAGTGGTCAGTTCCAGGGTGCCCGGCAACCGGCCCCACCAAGGCAAGACCAAACCCGCCGATGCCACCTGCAGGTCTGCGGCCCAGCCCGCCCGTAGAAGCACGGTGAAGGGCTGTCCCTCGTAGACTTTAATGGGCACCTCTAGGGCCTCCAAGAAGCCCATGTCAGCCCCCTGGATGTCACGCACCACGGTCAAGGACGAGGGGGTCACTTGGCCCAGAACACCTCGGCCATTGGAGATCACGCGCACATTGGGAATATCGAACTTGCCTTCGCGCAGGGCCTCAACCTGAATGGTCCAGCGCAGGGTGATCCGTTGCACAAATCGACCCGCTACCTGGCGGCGGAACTCCGAGCGCATGGGACCGCTGGGCTGGGAAATACGCAGGCCATCCACTGGGGCCAGGGGTTCCAAGCGGGCGGCCCGGTCCCCTTCCGCGGTGACCACCAATTGAATGCTAGCGCCGAGCTTGGCTACCCCAGTGGAAAGCTGGGCGCGCACGCGCACCGGCACCTGGGGGGCGGCGGAAACTTGAGCCGTCGTCAGAAGACAAAGCAATACGGTGCCGAGCTGGACCCAACGGGTCCAGGTGCACATGGCATATGACCTGTTCGGTTTTGGCGGGGAGGTATGCGGTTGCATGGTGTGTTGGATGAAATTCACTGGAAGCCTTACCAATCTTTGTCCGTAGACCGGCCGCGCATGCGGGCGAGCTGCTCGCGCAACTCTTCACCCTTTTCATTGTGTCGCCGGAGTTGGTCCAGCAAGCGCTGTTGTTCTTCGCGGGTCAGGAGCCGTTCTTCCGGTTCGGCCTCCTCTTCCCCTTCGCCTTCTTCGGTTTGCTCTTCAGGATCAGCGGGGTCTTCTTCGCCCTCCTCGGGCTCGCCCTCGCCCTCGGGATCCCCCTCGCTCTCCTTTTCCTCGTTGGACTCCTGGGGTTCGTCTTCCGAATTCTCAGAACCCTCTTCGGAGGAATCGTTGGAGTCCTCGGCTTCGCTTTCGTCGGATTGATCATCCGAACGCTCCTGCCCATCCTCTTGCTTACGCTCTTCTTCGATATCGTCCAAACGATGTAAACGCTTTTGAATCAACTCCACGTTGGCCCGGGCATCCTTGTCGCGCCAATCTGCCCGCAGGCGCTCGATCAGATGCTCGCGGGCGGCCAGGTAAGCCGCGCGGGCAAGGCCTAAGGGGTCGGGGGCCTCCTCTTCGCCCTCACCCGTGGGGGCCGGAGCAGTGAAGTTCGGCGCGAGAGCATTGTTGGTCTTGCCCTGAACCTCGGGGATCTCGGCAAAGTGACCTTCGGCCAATTCCAGATCCAAGAGAGCCAAGCCATCACAGGCCGCCAAGGATCCGCGCCCCGTGGCCAAACCACTAGCAGCCTTCCAAGCGACCTCCGCCTGATCTAGGGCCCCGCCCCTGTAATGGGCTAGGCCCTCAAGGTGACGCGCCACGGACTGCTGCCCAACGGAACGGCCGGGATTCACCCAACCGAGTAAGGGACTCGCGGGCTGAAACAGCAAACGTTCGCTGACTCCTTGAGTGCGGGCCTGCCAAGATTGACGGCGAAGGGCCGCGCTGTCTTCCTCGGCCAACCGCCGTGCAAGAGCCGCCGCCTCTTGGCCGCGCCCATCTTGAAGGGCAGCACAAGCCTGTTCGAAACCCACCAGATAAGAATCCTCCCAGGGTTGGATGATCAGCTGGACGGGCTCCTGGGCAGGAGCCTCTTCAGGGGTTTGGCCCCACGCGACCGCCAAGAGAGTCGCGCAGACCACCAGCGGTGCACCAAGGTTCGTCAGCTTGTTCTGCAAGATGTCCTGTTTCATCCATTCACCTCGGTCTCCGCCGGTCGGCGCTCGCTCAACAGCATGGAAGCACCCATGCAAAGAATGGCCAACACTAACGGCCATTGAAAACGGTCATGGGGAATGCGTTCCATGCCCTGATCGTAAACTTGGCCGTCAAGGGTAGAGATGCCCTCACGGTACAGGCGTTCCAGGCCCAGCACCGCCCCTTCAACCCCCACATAGGTCCCGCCCGTGATGTGCGCTAAGTCCTCAAGGGTCTCGGGTGCCAAGCGCGAGACGACTTCCTTGCCGTCAGGGCCACGCACCCAGCCACCGTTGGGCAGGGGGATTTTTCCGCCGGCTCGCGTGCCTACACCAAGCACATGCACGGCAATCCCGAGGCGCGCTGCCTCCGCCGCAACTTCGAGGCCGCGCGCCCCGTGATCCTCGCCGTCGGTGATCAACACAATCGCTTCGTGTGCGCCCGTGCGCCCGTCAAAGAAATCCAGGGCATCGGTCAAGGCCGCCGCCAAGTCCGTGCCTCCGAGGGCATGATCACCCGGATCCACTCCGTCCAGAAACCAGCCAAGGGTTCGCAGGTCGCGGGTCAAGGGAGCGATGCGTCGGGCTTCCCCCGAAAAGGAAATCAAGGCAACCCGGTCTCCCACCAGACTGGGAAATACCGACTTGATCTGGCGCTTGGCCTCGTCGAGACGGCTGAGCCCCATGTCCTCCACCAGCATGGACTTACTGGCGTCCAAGCAAAACACCAAATCGACTCCCTGGCGTTGGACCTCACGCAGGGTGAATCCGCGCACGGGGCCCGAAAGGGCAAGCGAGCCAAACAGAAGTGCTAAGGCCGCGCAGTACAGCCGGATCCGTCCGGTCAAAACGGAACGCCCTCCGAAGAAAACATGCGCCCTTTGAGGATCGACCATCAAGAGGACCTCGGCCTGGGTGCGGGCAAACGCCACGCGCCCCAGGAGCAACACAACCAGAGCCACTGCCAACCAGGCAAGGTCCATGGGACGCAGGATTTCAAAACCAAGCAGGGCGATCACGGTGTCCTCCTGGCCCAGGTGTGGCGCGAAAGTTGTGCGCAGCTGAACAGCAACAGGGCCGCAAGAACCCACAGGCGATAAAGATCGAAGTGCTCAGCCTGGGCCTGCTCGATTCGCGGAGTACGCTCAAGGCGCTCGATCTCCGCGTAGGCCTCCTCCAATTCCTGTTCATCCTGGGCGTGGAAAAAACGCGCGCCTGTGACCTTGGCCAGGGCCGGCAAGAGCTTGACACGCACAGGGATCGACACACGCCGACTCGTCAGCGGGTCATAGCGAGTCACCGTACGCGGCCCCGCAAAGACAGCGTAGATACGCACCCCTTTTTCGGCCGCCAAGCGCGCCGAATCCAGGGGATCAATCAATCCGGTGGTGTCCTCACCATCGGTCAAAATAACGACCACCTTGGACTTAGCCTGGCTGAGTTCCAAGAGGCGCACGGCCTCGGAAACCGCCAGTCCAATGCTGGTACCGTCCAAGTCCCGGCGCTGCTCCACATCCAAGTCCTTCAAGACACCCGAGATCGCTTTTGCATCCAAGGTGAAGGGGCAGAGCAGCTCGGTGAACATGGCAAAACCCACCAGGCAGATATTGTCCGCGGCTCCCTCGCGATCGGTCATACGACGCACCGCAAAGTCCTCCACCGCGCGCTTGGCGATGTCAAAGCGCCGCTCCCCGGAGCCCTCCTGGCCTTGCTCCATGGAAGTCGAGCGGTCGAGCAAGAGCACAATGTCTACGCCCTCATTTTCGCTGGTCAGGTGGACTTTGCCATCGAGGGGCCGCGCCAGGGCAAACAAGGCACAGGCCAAGGCTGCCACTTCGCACACCAGGGGCAACCAAGCAAAGCGCACGCGCCAGGTGCGCGGCAAGTCATGGGCAATCATCGGTGCCCGAGCGGGAACCGCGCGCCTCCGTTCCCGGGCCAACCATGCGACCAAGGGCAACAAAAGCAAAAGAGGCAAGAACCAGGGGTCCGCAAGGGAAACGCCCATGAACTCCACTTGGCTCTGGGCCAAGGTCCGGCCCGACTCCTGCAACACCAGGGCGATCATGCCTTGACCTCCGGCTCTTGGCTGCCGGCCAGAATCACCTGGGTGCGCTCTAGGGCATCGGTCAGGGCAAACTTCGAGGGCTCGGCGCGGCCGAACTCAACGGTATCGGCCCAGGCCAAGAGCTGTTCGGCCTCTTCCGTAAGGGCGGACTCGATTCCACCCCGGGCCCGCACATCCTGAATCCAATCGGAATCCAAAAGGGCTGCACGGGCAGCACCTTGTTCTTCATCAAAGGCCTCGCGGATGCGCAAGGAAAGCGCTGCGGCGAAATCCCCGTGAGCAGGGGCCGTTGCAAGCAACTCCGCCAAGTCAACCGGCGGCAGCGAAACAGGCACCGGCACCCTTTTACGACCCATGCGTCGCAGTAGCACGATGAACAGGATCAAGGGGATCGGCAGGAGGTACCAAGCACTCGGACCAGAAACTTCGCTGGCCTCGGGTGGAACCAGGGGCCCGCCTACCGGCCGTGGGGCATCCTCGTCGGGGCCCAAGTCACCGATCACTTCCAGGTGACCCGCCAAGGCTTCCACCGACAGGCCGCTGGTCAGAGAAACCTCAACGGAGGGCAGGGCTCGGTCTCCAGCTTCCAGAGAAAAGTAAGACCATTGGATGCGGGTGCTCGCCCGTTCCCCATCGCGGGTGCGCGCAACATCCGGCCCAGAAAGCAAAACCCAACTGTCGTCGGCCAAGCCAGCGAGGCTTTCCAGCTCCACGGACTCGTCCACATCGTGATCCACCACCAGCGTCCAGGTCACCGGCTGGCCCACTTGGGCCTGGGCGGGATTCGCGTGCAGGGTTGCCTGCTGCAGGCAGAGCGCTAAGGCCAGCAGACTCATCTCGCTCGTCCCCCACGCATCATGCGCAACCGGAAAAAGCGCAGAATCGGTGCGGCTAAGTCCTCGTCCAAGGGCACATCAATACGCGCCACCCGGGACTCCCGTAGGGCGCCGTTCACCGCTGCCTCCCTTTGCAAGGCCGCCTGCTCCCAAGCCGCACGCACGCCCTCGTCCCGCGCATCAATCCAGTTCCAAGCGCCTCCTTGCAGGTCCTTGAGGGCGAAACGCCCGACCTTGGGCAGGCTCTTTTCAAAAGGGTCCACCAAACGCACGCCAATCACATCATGGCGCATAGCCAAGGCGCGCATGGCCTGCACCCAACTGCGACCACCCGCATCAGCAAAGTCCGAAAAAATCAAAACCAGGGAACGCCGATGTAGGGCGCGCATGGATCCCTCAAGCACACGCTTTAGGTTTCCTGGCTCGTCATGGGGTTCAGCCACCATGACCTCGCGAATCAAGCGCTGGATGTGACGCGAGGTCTTGCGCGGATCCAAGTGCAACCCGGGCTCGGGACCAAAGAGGGTCAGTCCCACGCGATCCTGATTGCGCGCTGCGACATTGGCAAAAAGCCCAACCAACTGGGCCGCGGCTTCGCGCTTGGACCAGCGGCGAGTTCCAAACCCCATACCCATGCCCTGGTCCACTAGACAGTGCACGCTCAATTCGCGCTCTTCCCGATAACTCTTGATGTGCGGCTCGCCCGTGCGCGCGGTCACCTTCCAGTCGATCCCACGCACATCGTCGCCGGGCACATAGGGGCGCACCTCTTCAAACTCGATGCCCTGGCCGCGAAAAACGCTGCGATAGCCACCGGTCAAGGCGGTGTTGACCAAGCGATGGGTGCGCAGCTGCACCTGGCGCACACGAGCGGCAAACTCCGGCGCTAGGCTGCCCTGGTGGACGTTCTGGGGGCCCTTTCGGCTGCGTGACGGGACAGGCAATGTTCAGGGGACGGGCACGGTCTCAAGAAAACGCGCGACCAAGTCGTCCGATGTAACACCTTCAGCCTCGGCCTCATAGGTGGTGAGCAAGCGGTGACGTAGGACCGCGGGAGCGATGGCTTTCACGTCCGCTGGAGTCACATACCCGCGATGTTCCATGAACGCATTCGCGCGGGAAGTAAGGGCCAGCCAAATCGAGGCTCGCGGGCTCGCGCCATACTGCAAGTAGGGTGCTAATTCCCCCAGGCCCACGGATGCGGGATCACGGGTGGCTTGGACCAGGTCAACGATGTAACGGCCCAGGCGATCATCCAGGTGAATGCGGTCGACGATCGAGCGACTCTTCTCGATCACATCTAAACTCACCACTTGACGCACATGGGTCTTCGGCGCGGTGCGCGACATGCGGTCCATGATCTCTAGTTCCTCCGCGGCGGAGGGATAACCCACCACGGTCTTCAGGGCAAAACGGTCAAGCTGCGCCTCGGGCAAGGGGTAGGTGCCATCCTGTTCGATGGGGTTCTGCGTAGCCAAGACCAAGAAGGGGTCGGGCAATTTCATGGTCTCGCCCCCGATGGACACATGGCGCTCTTGCATGGCCTCGAGGAGTGCCGACTGGACCTTGGCGGGTGCGCGGTTGATTTCATCCGCCAACACAAAGTTGGCGAAGATCGGTCCTTGACGCACGCTGAAAGTGTGTTCCCGCGCGTCGTAGACCTCGGTGCCCACAAGGTCCGAAGGCAAGAGGTCCGGAGTAAATTGCAGACGCGAGAAAGACGCTTGCACTGCGTCCGCGAGACAGGACACCGCAAGGGACTTGGCCAAGCCCGGGACACCCTCCAGCAGCACATGGCCGCCGGTGAGCAGAGCGATGGTCAAGTCGCGCCCGAGGGCCTCTTGTCCCACCAGCACTTCTCCAAGGGAGGCCTGCAAGTCGGATACCCAAGAACTCGCGTCCTTGATTTCCTCGGGGGACACATCAGTCTTCACTGGGGAACTGGTCACATCGGGCATGGGAGAGATGGAGTCGGGCTCGGGCATGGGGACGGGGATTCGCTAGGGAAGCCGCACAGGGTAAGAGTTGGGCTACGCCCTGACCTAGCCCCAGTATGAAAGACCCTTGTAGAAATGCTCTGATTTAGGGCTCTTCCCCGGCAAATCGCTCGCGGAAGAGGGCGCGCACCCGCAGGGTCTCCCGGGCATAGACCAGGGCCGGGCTGAGGGGCCTGCCATCTGCGTGGCGAGTCTCCTGACTGGCGACCCACAGCTCAAAGGATCCCGCTTCCTCGCACCATTTGAGCAGTCGGCCACGGCCGGTGTTGTAGGCCACCAAGAGGGCTTCCACATTCCACTCAGGGGTGGAGTCCCGAATCCAAGCGAGATGATTGCAACCGAGGGCCAGATTCAACGCATCGTCATGCAAGAGGGCACCGGCATCGGGGGCTTCAACACCCAAACGCCGGGCCGCGTCCCCGGCGGCGGAGTGCACCAACTGCATCAGACCCAAGGCGCCGGCGGAAGACGTGCGACCACTGACTCCGCGACTCTCGGACCACATGACCCCCGCGACCAAACTGGGGTCTAGGTTCTCCTTCTTCGCCGCCTGAAGAATCTCGGGCCAGCGCTCCCCCACCAAACGCATACCGCGTTGTTCGGAAAAAGCATGCACGAACTCTTCGGCAACAGAACGCCCCTGACCACCGCGCATAAACGCACCCAAGGCCCCTGCCCCTAGGAGCAGGACCACAAGGGCAATGAGCGCCCGCCGGGGCGTAATCAATCGCCTCGGCGCAGAGTTTGTTCCAGTGTCTGAATCCACAGTTCACGATCCTCGGTTTTTTTAGGGAGCGGGTCGAGCTCGCCTCCCATCAGTGTTTCAAGCTCTCGACGAGCGCGCTCTGCCAACCACGTCTCTTCCCGACGCAGAACAGTCAACAGGAACGCCGGTGCCGTGCTGTTGGCCCGCTGGACTTCAAAATCCACCGCCGGAGGTGCCGACATGCCGCGGGCCTCGCAAGCTGCGCGAAACCAAGAGAGGGAGTCCCCCCGACGCACCGTGTCCCACCAAGCCCACCAAGCAGCTGTGGAATCCGGCTCGTTGCTGAAGTCCACACAGGATAGGACGCGCAGTTCGCGCAGGATGCTCAGGTCCTGAGGCATCTCTGCCTTCAGGCGAATCAGCACCGGCGCCGCTTCCGGAACGCCCTGGCGCGCCAAGATCAGGGCGGCGCCCTTGCGTGCTTCCACCGAACCGGAATGCAGACCTTCCATCAAGGTCGGATGGGCCGCTGATCCCAGGGCCAAGAGCCCGCGGCTGCCCACATCGATCATGTCCAGGTCGCCCGCACTGCGCAGCATGGAGAAAAAGATCTCCGAGGTGCGCGGGTCGGCCAGGGCCACAAGGCCCTCGGCGGCGGCCAAACGAAAGAGACCTCCCGGCTCGGTCAAGCTGGTGAGCAGCACCTCCCGAGCCCTCGTGCCTCCGATCTGCCCGAGGGAACGCAGGGCTTGATCCCGCACCGCAGGAACTCCAGTCCCCGCCCGAATGGCGATGGCCTCCGCTGCCTCTTGGATCCCCATCAGACCAGCAGCGCGCACCGCGGCAACCTCTACCGCCACATGAGCGTCGTCCAATAGAATCAGCAACAAGTCCACATCTACCGTTTCACCCCGCTGGGCCAAGAGGCCCGCCGCAATCCCGCGCATCAGAGGCCGCTCGTCGATGGCCGCTGCTCGCTCGGCGCTTGATCCGCCCAAACGAATCAAAGCAGCGATCGGCACGACAGCTTCCACGTCAAACTTTATATGCAAGAGCTCGATCAAGTCCTCGCCCAAGCCGACTTGCAAGGGGCCTTGCTCGTGACCATCGTTCAATCCCGCGCAAAAGCGAGTCAATGTAGTCAGGCGCCGCGCCCGTTGATTCCAGAAAAGCTCGCCCCGTAACAGCTCAAAGAAGGCCGGCACATCGTCTTCCCCCAGGGCCCCGGGCGTTTCACTCAAGATCTCAAGTTCACGCAGGCCTAAGGCCCGGTCGTTCGGTTTTCTCTCAGCCATCCAAGCCAAGACCAACTGGCCGGTGCGCTGCGCACGGCGCGTGCCACTGGCCTCCTGGGCAAAGGCCTCTGCCTCTGCTCGAACCAAGCCTAAGCGGTCCCCGTGCAGGGCCTCCAGGGAAAAACGCTGCCAGTGATAGCGCTCCTGCAAGGCATCCAAGGAAGCAAATGTGCGCTCAAACCAAGGACTTGCCGCACCCGGACCGAAGACAAAGGTTTTGATATGTTGGTCCACAAGCACGCTCATGCTGCGCCCGCGTTCCAACTCAGCCCCCCAAACTCCGGGCAGCCGTTGACTGCCAAAAACGCCGTTTCCCGAGAGGAGTTCCATCATCTCCCGCGCATCCTCGGGGGAGAGGTAGATTGCTTCCATGATGCCCTCGGGCGGTTCGAGGTCAATCCATGCGGGACCGAGCAAACTGAATCTCTGGGCTCGCTCGCGATCCACACAATCCACCCGCAAACGTAGGGCATCCGAGGGCTGAATTGGCATGACCGCCCGGGATGCCCGGAAGCCCTGCCGGTTCTCAGTCCACCATTCAACCCAAGTCCCGGCAGCCAAGCCGGTGCTCTTACCGGTGATCAGTTGCAGGCGGCGCACGGCCACATCCACCAGGGCCTCGCGATCCTTGAAGTAAGTTTGACCGGCAATCAAGGACACCAATTGGCTGGGCACGATCGAGTCGAGCCAGGCGAGTTGCGCTTGACCCTCAGCGCGAAAACCGATCCCCGCCAGGGCCACGGCGCAGACGCCGGCAACGAACGGATCCTTGACGTTCATGCCCCGCAACAGGGCGTCCACATGACCAGGCCCCAGGAGGGGCGTTTGACGCGAGTCTTCCCGCTCAACCAAAGCCAGTACCGCATAGGCTGAGGGCCGCAGGATCCAACGCTCTCCAAAGGCGCGCCGCATGAGCTCAACCTCAACCTGCTCACCGGGAAAACGGGCCAGGAACTCCACCGCGCGGGTGGCAACTCTAGCTCGCGAATCGTGAAGATGCTCGAACAGTAACGGCACCGCCGCAGCGTCGCCGGTAGACGCGATTAGGTCCACCGCTCGCCAACGGGCATCGGCACTTTCCGAGTGCAAGGCGGGCTCCAAGAGGGGGATCCACTCGGCCTTAGGGGCATCCTTCAAAATGTTGTGAGCCGCGGTGCGCACACTGTTTTGAGGATGGTCGATCAGCTTGGCGAGCAATTCAGGATTCGCCCGCACCGGATCCACGTGGTACAGCATGCGCAAAAGAACGCCCCCCACCGAACCCGGGGCTCGGGCGGAAATACGCTCAACCACCAGGTCCCGGTCGCGCCCATCGTTCGAAGCCAGAAAGTAACGCCCGGCCACAAGGACCGTGGGGCCATGCTCACTGGCGAGGGCCTCAACGCATGCTGCGCGGCCATCCGGACCCATACCGAGCAAGCTCTCAAGGGCCTGGTCCAGCAGGGGATCATCGGTACGCCGGCGTCGTCCGACCTCGGCAAAAATCACTTGGGCAGCGCCGCGTAAACTCCCCGCTTCGGTGGACTGATTGCCTGGAGCCTTTTCGCTCTCCTTCACGTCGGGACTGCCCCCAGGTCCCCGGCGTCCCGGCAAATCCAAGCTTTCATCGACCTTTCCGGGTGCCTCGGAGCGATCTGGTATACGGTGCAATTGCTGGGCCTGACAACGCTTGCAATAGGCCTCCTGCAAACCGGTCACGCTGTTCCATTGAATGGCTTCACCGGTTTTTTTCAGGCCACAAACCGTGCAGACCAGGGCGGGTTTCTCGCTCTCCTTGGCAGGGGCGCTGGTCCGATCCGCTCCCACGGGCTGGACTGCGGGACGGCCGGGCAGAGTCTTCCGACCTCCCTTATTGGGTAGGTCGATCTGGGCGGAAGCAGAGCTGCCCAAGATGGCCAACATGAGGATGATTGTGGGGACGAGATGCATAGGGTCACCGTGTTACCCACGGTAGCCCCGCAGGATACCGGGGACAGCAGGAGTGGGTGGGGCCCGAGGGGCTCGGAGGGGGCAAAAAACCGTCTCCGGGGACTCCAAATGTGTCCCGACCCCTGGATTTCGCGCCAGATGCGGGAAGGGTAACCAGTCCGGGCGGGTGTTTTTTTGGGGGGGGCGACCCCCTGGAGGGCTCCCCCAGCCTAAACCTGGCCGGGTCCAGAAGGCGCGGAGCCCTTCCCCTAATCAGTCAAGGAGCCAGCAAAGGCCGAGGGCCATGGGCCAACTCGCGCACCAATCGCGGATCACTCTGGCAGGCCTCGCGCGCCAGCAAGAGCAGGTCCAGGTCTTGCTCAAGAGTGCTCAGCCCTTCATGGTTGTTGCCCGCCTGACGCAGACCGGCCAGGTCTCCCATGCCACGCCGCCGCAGATCCTCCTCGGCAATTTCGAAGCCATCGCGGGTCTGGAGCAACATGGTAAAGCGCTCCTCCGCCGCTGCTGCCCCCACGAGCAAGCACCAGGATTCCAGCGGACCACGCCCCACCCGGCCACGAAGCTGATGCAACTGGGCCAGGCCCAACCGATCTGCCTGTTCAATCACCATCACCGTGGCCGAGGCCACGTCGACGCCCACCTCAATCACCGTAGTCGCCACCAGTAAACCGATGTCGCCCCTCCGGAATCGCTCTAGACGCCAAGAGCGTTCCTCTGCCGGAACCTTACCGTGAACCAGTTCCACACCGAAGCTGTTCACGCGCTCATCCTCACAGAGTTTATCAAAGCGCGCCTGCGCTGCTCCGGGCGTATCGTCACCATCCTTGCCAATGCGCGGGCAAACCCAATAGACCTGTTCACCGGCCTCCATGCGCTTGGCCAACCAAGGAATGATCGAACGGGTCTTTTGACCGCGAACCCAGCGGGTATGAACCTCTCCGCGACCCGGCGGACCATTTCGCAAGGTCACGACCTCAAGGTCCCCATAAACCGTCAAGGCAAGGGTTCGTGGGATCGGCGTGGCCGTCATCAGCAAGAGGTGCGCCCCCTTGCCCTTTTCCATCAGGGCCGACCGCTGACCCACTCCAAAGCGCTGTTGCTCGTCAATGATCACCAGATCCAATCGAGAGAACTCCACGCCTTTCTGAAAAATCGCATGGGTCCCGAAGAGGACGCTCACTTCCCCATTCGCTAGACGCCGAAGGATATTCCGGCGCTCTTCCCCGCGTATACGCCCAGTCAAGAGCGCGTACCCAATCCCCACCGCATCGAGCAAGGGCGCCAAGCCCATGTGATGCTGCTCCGCCAAGACCTCGGTTGGCACTAGGAACGCCACTTGGCCTCCACCCTCCACAACAGCAAAGGAGCAGAGCGCCGCCAGGGCGGTCTTTCCCGTGCCCACATCCCCCTGGAGAATCCGTCGCATGGGAGAACGCCGCCCAAGGTCTCTGGCCAAGACCTTCCACGCCTGACTCTGATCCGGCGTCAGCTGAAAGGGCAAGCGCGCTCGCAGTTCCCGGTCCAAGTCAGGCCCGATGGACACGGGCCGCCCGCCCCCCTCGTCGGATCCTGCCCGCCGCGCCGCGAGTTGCGCCTGCAAGGCCAGCAACGGGATCAAGGCCAACCGCCGCCGAGCTGCCTCGAAGGCCACCCCGGAGCGCGGGTCGTGGGCCGCCTGGACAGCGGTCGGCAAGTCCGGCAGGTCTCCCGCCGCAAGTAAGTGTTCCGGCAAGGGCTCGCGGATCTGTTGCCCAACCAATTGCACGGCTTCCTTGCAAAGACCCGCGAGCACATGACCGGACATGCCCTTGGGAGAGGGATAATTGCCGACCAATGCGCCCGGTGCGGGAAGCGGGTCGCGCTCGGTGCCGATCTTGGGGCCGAGGAGTTCCGGCCCCTTCGTCGTGGCCCGCGCTTCTCCGCAGAGCTCGATCTGGTCCCCCACCACGCAACGCTCACGAACCCAAGGTTGATTCCAAAAACTAGCCTGTGCCTCCCAGCCCCCCGCATCGAGAACCAGAGTCACACGACTCTGCTTGCCTCGCATGCGCACTAGCTTGACCGAGAGGACGGAACCGGAAACCCGGGTGAGGCCCTCCTCCGGCAACGGCCCGCTGGTCAGAGGCGCGGGCCAGCGGGTCAAGGACGTTGGCGTGAGGAGGCAGAGGTCTTCCAGGGTGTTGAGACCGACCGACGCGAGCAGGCGGGCTTTTGCGGGTCCTACCCCCCCCATGAGGGTAGTGGCCCCCTTGGGTGTTGGTTTTTGACCGTTCATCGTGTTCCTCGACCACTCATCTTGTACCCGGCAAGTTGACCCCGCGCCACCCAAAGATACGCCAATGGAGGAGGCTTCGTACGCTCTGACGAGAACAAATACCCAGGACCTTTGCGCCAGTCACCCCTTGCTTCTTGGGACCGCGTTTGGCCTTGGAGCTACTCATGGGGTATCCTCGCTTGCGGTTACACCGTCAATTGGTTGTGCCGTTTTGATGTTCACTGTGGAAACGACGTGAAATGAGCGAATCGCAGCCAAAAGGAGAGCTAGGGTCCGAAGAAAATCGCACTTGGACGGGCAACTCCACAGGTTCCACGCTGCCCTCATCCCTGCTCGGTAGGGATCCGATCATCCTGATCACGGTCCTTCTTGGCCTCACCCTGCGCGCTTACTTTGCCGGCCAAAAAGGCCTGGTGCTCGACGAGTTCCACTCGGACTTTCACGCCAGCCGCGCCACCTTCTCTGAGCTCCTGCAAAGCGTCCGGGCGGACAACCACCCGCCCCTTTCCTTTGCCCTGATCAGTCTTGCCCAAGACCTTTTCGGCAAGAGCGACTTTGCCCTACGCATTCCTGCGCTGATCGCAGCGGCCCTCGAATTCACATTCGTTGGACTCTTGGCGCGGCCCTATGGCAAAACCGCTTGTCGCTTTGCCATAGCTCTCGTGGCCCTCAGCAGCCTGCACTTGGACCAAGGCTCTATGGCGCGCATGTACGCGCCCCTCGCGGCCTGCATCACCGGGGCCACTTGGGCCAGCCTGCAGCTCTTGCGCGGGCCCAACAAAACAGCTGCCGTGATCGGAAGCCTCGCCGTGTGGGGCGCACTGGGCCTGCACTATTTTGCCGTGCACTACATCCTGTGGCTGGGACTCGCCTGCTTGCTGGCAGCCTGGAAAGCCGCTCACCTTGGATCATTCGTGAGGCGCATGGCCCTGCCCCTGGGCGCAGCCATCGCCGCCGCCCTGCCCTGGTATGGAACCGGCTTCATCGAACAACTCGGACACGGACTTCCACCGGGTGGGGACGATCTAGGGATCTTGGGGTTGCTGGAGGGATACGCCCACCTGTTCTTCCTCAACCTGCGGCTCGGGGGGGACCTGGGCCGATGGCTGTTCCTCTTGGCGAGCCTTGGGATTTTGGGGATGGCGGCTCGCGTTGCCCTGACAAGGGGCGCCGGCAAAGACTCACACCCAGACAGCACTCTTGTCTTGGCGAGCATGGCTTGGGTCGTTCCGATTTGGGCCTTTGCTCTGGCCCAATTCATGCCCCGTTCGGGATTCACTTGGCACTACATCTTGCCCTCCGTAGCACCCATGGCCGTGCTTGCGGGGAGTTGCGTCCAGGGCGCTCGGACCCGCTGGACCCTCGCCATGTGCGTGGCTGCAGCATTGATGCTGAGCTTGCTCAACCTGAAGTCACCGGGGACCGAGGATTATCCAGGTGCGGTGAGCCTGATTCAAGATCAATGGCAACCGGGGGATGGGGTGATTTGCGTGGAGTATCAGCCCCCCTGTTTTCCCACGGGACGCCCCTGGGATCGGTATGTGGTGCAATCGGCCGCACCGACCGACGCGCGCATGGAGACCGATGGGATTCACCTGCGAGAGCCAAACAATCTCGAACAGTACCCGCGCATCTGGTTGATGGAGTCTGCCCTGCCAGAGTCAGTGGATCTGCGCGATCAGCTCGCGGACTATGGAGAATCCCAGCAGACCTGGTCCTTTGGTTGGCGCCCAACGGTCACGCTTTTCAAACGGCGCTAGGTCTAGGTTCCTTGGGCGTCTAGCGGGCAGGTCGCACACCAATGCCGCATGCCACCCTATCTCGCCAGCACGCCTCGTAAGAGCTCGCGGCCGCGATCTCCACCAAGCCCACGGCCGAGTAAATCGCGCTCCCCTGTGGTCAGCTTCCACACCAATAGGCCCGCTCCGTGAGCGCGTGCGCCGTGCCCCAGCGCCTCAAGCAACTGAGCCTGGCGCTCGGGGTTGAGGGCGTCTTCCCCCCCAGGGATCGGCGCGTCAGCTCCTGGGCCCCGGGCGGCAAAGAGGGTCGCAGCAAAGCCCGATGGAGCTATCCAGAGGGGCAAGCCCAACTCCTCAGCACGGGCCTTGGCGGGGGCGAGATGTTCCACGAACAACTCCTTCAGACGCCACAGGGGAATTTGACCTTGGTCGGTGCCCTCGAGGGTCGGAAAGAGGCCTCCCGCGAGGGCATCGACCTTGGACCAAAGGGCCACGGAATCGAAACGGCGCACATCTTCGCTGGCCAAAACCACGCCCCCTCCAAAAGCTGCCCGAGCAGCCTGAATGGAGCGGGACCAGCCCGCGTTCCTGACGCGCTGAGCCTCTTTTTGCCATTCGCTTGGGTCGGGTTCTTCCGCATCAAAACGAGTCACGATGGACTGCCCGAGGTCATGACCAATGGACAGCACCGAGCCATCCGCAACGCCAGCCATCAAAGCCCCATGGGTCGTGCTGGCAGCCAATTGATCGTAGAGCTCATCCCTTTGCCCATCGAACACGCGCACCAAGCGGCTAGAGGCCACGCCGGAATGGGCCGCAAGCAAGGTCGGCCAAAGTTGGACCTCTAAACCCAAGACCCTCGCTTGGGCACAAGCCACCAGCCAACTTGCATCTCCTCCGATGCTGCCAAGAGCCCGCTGGGGTTGCCATGCGCGACCTTGGCCGGGATCGGGATTGATGCAAAGGTCATAGGCCAGCGCAACGGAAGTGGCCCCAGCGTCGGCGAGGTTCTGCAAGGCCACCAGCGCATCAGCAGAGCCTGGGTTCACATCAGGGCGCAGAAAGGCGCCCCGAGGAGCAGCCTGAAAACGAGAGGGCGAAACTTCCGGTTGGGCAAGGGTATCGAGGGCCTCGGCAAACCAATCGAGGGAGCCCTCCAGCTCGCCCCCATTCGTCCTAGACCACTCGACCATCAGAGCGCGTAGGGGACGCAAAAGGTAAGGGGAATGACGAGCCGCCGCGCCATCGGTGATCAACTCCACCAAGGGAGGCCGCTCGGGATGGTGGGCTAAGAGTTCCAGGTCCGTCCCCACGTGCAAACTCGCGCACCAAGCACTCATGGCATCGAGCCACCACATTGGGCGCTCTGGTTGATCCGCGTGAAGCACCGCCCGAGCGAGATTGCGGCCCTTGTCGGTGGAGATACCGGGGGGTAAGAGGACCTGCAGGCTCCGACTGGCCAGATCCACATGGGCCAACTCGGCGGACCATCCCATGGGGGGAACTACGGATCGCGCGTGAATGGTCCACGATCCGTTCGAGGTACCCGTGAGCAATTCGATGCGATCGAGAGTCGCAGCGCAAGCCAGACCATAAGCCTTGTATTCACCGGCGTTCACCCCGGGCTCACTCGTGCCATGAATGTTGGGCGCTAAGAGACCATGGTCCACTAAACCCTGGGTTCCTTGCGGAAGGGGCGACTCCCCAGGCGCAACCCCAAAATCTTCGCCAACCTGAAGCCACTCCGCCGAGCCACGCTCTAAGTCACAACGCAACCAAGGGAACCCGCGACGGAAAATCAAACCCTCGCGTCGCCACCCCGGGCGCAGATTCGGAAGGGCGGAAACAAGCCGTGCATGGTTCGAGCTCGCCACCAGCGTAAGCGGCAAACCCTCGCGCTCGGGATCGACGCAAACCAAAACCAAGCAACAGTCATCCGCACTGGCCAAATGGGTGCCCACGCGCAAGAGGTCACCGTCCAAGTGCAGGTCACTCCCGGCGGGCAACGCGGCGAGCCTGTCGTCAGAAAAATCACAGAGGAGCATGCGAGCAGCTCCCGCCCGGGTCTTGGGGATCACACGCTGGGGCCAAGGGAGCTTGTCCTCTGGGTCAGCTACCGCTCCAAGCCAACCAAGACTGAGTCCGCCCCCATAGGTACTCCAACGGGGAAACTCAGCCTGGGCTGCGAGGGCCACAGACGAAGGCCCCTCCACATCCAGCTCACCCCCGCGGTACAGATTCTGACCCAAGGCCAGAGACCCGGACTCGGCCACATCAAGCTGCCGGTCACAGGCAGTCGGGAGCAACAAGATCAAAACCCACAGGAGACGCGCCACGGGGGGCAGCCTAACGGGAGGGAATCAACGAAGCTGCACCCCATCGCAAGGTTCTGGGGGAGGCTGGCCGGAAGCCAGGATGCCTGGCTCACAAATCTGCACGGCCCAGCCATGAGAAGAGGTCCCCTGAAGGGCTAAAAACCGGCCCTGGAATAAGGTTTTCAGCACCGGGTCGCGGGCCCCCCTAAAACCGCCTAGACCCCTCTACATGGGCCCAGAGCCAGTAAAAGCCCCTCTCAGCCAGCCCCTTCAGGCGCCCGTTCCTCGTGACCCTCCCAAATCCGAGCACTATCTCCAAACCACCCCCCCCGCGCGCCGTTCCACTGAACTCTGAGCCAGCGGGGCCTCGCCCGTGGATCAAGCACGCCATGCAAATCATCACTCAAACCGCCCTGGCCCTGATCGGCCTGCCCCTTCTCATTTTCACCGCTGGCACCCAGGACGCCGAGCCGTTCAAAGGCCCCGATGATGCCCTGCCCACGGTGCCCTCCCTGGTGCGCGACGCCCTGCTGGAGGGGCGCACCGAGGATGCCCTGGATACGCTCGATCAGTTGGCCCAATTGCATCCGGAGAGCCAGGACTTTTGGACCCTGCTGCGCATCAGTGCACTGACAGAGGGAAAAGATTTGGCCCAAGCGGTGAAAGTTGCAGAGGCCTTCGAGCAGGACCACGCCCAAAGTCCCTGGTTGGCCAAGGTGCGCTTTCGGCGAGCGGAAAACCTACGGCAGTTGCGCCGCTTTGAGGAGGCGGAACAGATCTATGAAGCCTCAGCCCAAGCCCTGCGCAGCCCCGAACGCCAGGGACGTCTGGCCCAGGTGTATCTCGTACACGCGGTGCGCATGGCGGCAGATCGCAAGCCCAATGAGCCGGACCAAGGGGAACAGGACCTTAGGGGTGCACGGGAGCTCTTTGGGCGCGTGTTAGATTTGGACGCCCCCATCTCAGCAGTAGAGCACGCCCTCTTTGAGCGTGCGGTTTGCAGCGAGAAGCTTGGCGCGCATGAACAGGCAGTGCAGGACTGGCAGATCTATCTCGCCAGGAATGGAACGAACCGCCATCAAGAGGCGCGCTTGCGCAAGGGATTGGCACAGTTGGCCCATAACCGCGCAGGGGATGCCCTGCGAACGCTGGAGGACTTGGTTCAAGACGCGCTCAAGGAGTCAGGGAATTCACAAGGCCCCGAAGAAGATGCAGGGCTGCGGATTCTCTCCCGGGCACGGTTCGCCATCGCTCAAGCCTGGGCCAAGCGCGGCATGCGCGACCTGGCCCGAGCTGCTTATGGACGCTTCCTCGAAGCACATCCCGAAGACGAACAGGCCGCCCAGGCAGCGTTCAACATCGCCACCCTGCACCGAGAGCAAAAACAGGTGGAAGACGCTCGAGATGCCTACGAGGCCTTCCGCAAACGCCCACGCCTGGCAGCAGGCCAAGGCGCCAGCGCTCTCCAGGCAGAGGAAAACCTGCACCAGGAAGCGCTTTTCTTAGAAGCCGGCATGCGCGGAGCCCTCGATGATCACGATGGCGCCCGTGAGCTTTACTCGGAATACACCCGGCGCTATCCCTCTGGTCCCCGTTGGTCGGAGGCCCAAAGGGGCATCGTCAACAGCGTGTGGGCCAAGGGTGCCTCGGCGGCGAACAAGAAGGACTACACAACCGCACGCAGCACGTGGGCTGAATTCCTAGAGGGCTGGCCTTTAGATCCACGGGTAGCCGACGTGCATTTGGCCCTGGCGAATCTATTCGACACGGAAGCGCGGGAAGCCAAGAGTGCAGGAACAGACTTCAAACCCTCCTTGCTGAAAGCCATCGAAGCCTGGGGTGCGGTTGCCCGTCGGCACCCCGATACCAACCAGGCGTCCCAGGCCCTGTTCCAACTGGCGGATGCTTTCGAGTTCCGCCTGGACCATATGCGCGCTGCCGTGGAAGGCTACCGCGCTTGCACTTATGGCTCCCATGCGGGCCGTGCCCAAGCGCGCCTGGCGGCCATGATTAGCCCACGACTGCGCCTGGAGACCGAACGCACCTGGCGCAGCAATGAAACCGCTCGGGTCAAGGTACACACGCGCAACCTGGAAGAGCTCGAAGTGCATGTGCACCCGCTCGATCTAGAAGCCTACTTTCGCAAGCACCTCTCGCATCAGCACATCGAAGATCTCGACCTGGACCTGATTGCTCCGGATGATTCCTTCCAGCTCAAGGTGACCGATTATGCGGAGTTCTCTCCCCTGACCCAGGAAATCGAGATCCAGGTGGAAGGGCCCGGGGTCTGGGCTGTGGTGGTCCAATCGGGCGACCAGCGGGCCGCGACTCTGCTGATTCGCAGCGACATCGAGGTCTTGGCCAAGAGTTCGCGCCGCGAAGCCTTTGTATTTGCCCAAGACATGCTGACCGACGAAGGGGCACCGGGCGTCAAGATTCTCCTGGCCCTTCCTGGCCAAGGGGAAGGGGGTGCGGCATTGTTGCGGGAACTGGAAACCGGGGCCGATGGCACGGCTCGGGTTGCTTTGGACGAGCTGCAGGCCAGCGACGAGTTGCAGATGTTTGCATCCCGCGAGGGGCATGTGGCCTCGGATGGTCTGAGCCTACGGGGTCTCAATATCTCCAAGGGCCTAGCCCAACGGGCAGTGGTGTTCACCGACCGAGCGGGCTACCGCCAGGATGAAACCGTCCATTGGCGCTCCATCGTGCGCGACGTACAGGGAGGCAGCTACATGTTCAACGAGGGGGAAGAGGTGCGCGTCGAGATGATCGACCCCGCCGGCCGACGCATGCGCCGGGCGGACTTGCCCCTGGGACCTTACGGCACCATTGAGGGGACGTTCCCACTGCCTCTGCAAGCTCAACTTGGTAACTGGACCCTACGGGTCACGACCCGTTCAGGAGACTCCTACCAGTGCCGCTTTGCGGTCAACCGCTTTGAGTTGCGCAAGGTCGAATTGTTAGTGAAAGCCGATCAGTCGGTGGTTTATCGCGGCGATGAGGTCACTCTGACTGCCAACGCTAATTGGTATTACGGCCAACCGGTCATCGGCCGAGAGGTAGTCTTTCGTTTACCCGACGGGCGCGAGCAGCGTGAGCAAACCGACTCCGAGGGCCAGGCCCAACTGACCTACTCGACCCGGGACCACGCCAACGAAGGTCAATTGACCTTCTCAGCCAGCATGCCCAGCGAAGGTGTAGATGCGCGGAATTCAATCTTCCTTGCGATCCGCGCCTTCGGTTTGAACCTGGACGTACCCGAACACACCCGCCTTGCGGGTGAACCGGTCAGCATCGGCGTCCGGGCCACCGACCCCGCCGGGGATCCAGTCGTCACGGAACTACACCTACTCGCCCTCTGGCAAGCACCCAAGGGATCACCCAAGTGGAATCCAGCGGAAGAGACCGTATCCGAAATTACCCTGACCACCGATAAGGACGGGCGTGGTCGTTGGGTTCTCAACCCTAAACAGGGCGGCACCTACACGATCCGCGCTCTGGCCACCGATAGGTTCGGTAACCCCATCAGTGACGAAGAACAGTTCTACCTTTCCGGAGATGATGACCCGCTACGCTTGCGCATATTGACGGACCAGACCAAGTTCAACCAAGGCGAAACAGTCACGTTGGATGTAATCAACCGCACCCCAACGAATCTTGCCCTGGTGACCTTTGAAGGTGAGACCATTCTCGAACATCGCCTGGTACGCCTCACTGAAGAACGCAGCGGGCTGAGTTTTGAAACCAACGACGGTCACTTCCCAAACATGCGAGTCGCCATTTGCATGATGGAACAGGGGAAGTTGCACCAGGCCCAAGTGGATCTCAATATCGAACGCCAACTGAACATCACCCTCTCCCCCACCCAAGAAGTGGTGGCTCCTGGTGACGAAGCGATAGTCGAAATCCTGGTCACAGACCAGCTGGGGAATCCCGCCCAGGCGGAAGTTTCCCTTGCGGTGGTGGACGCCGCGCTCTTGCAGCTCTATCCCGACCGCACGCCGAATCTTCTGACCGCGTTCCATTCCGCAGCCAAGCGCAATGCTGGGCTCAAGACCACCAGTTCCTGCGCATTCAAGTACGAGGGACGCACCCAGACCATCGCAGAGGAAATCCTGCGGGAAGAAACCCGCAAACTCGCCCAAGGGAAGTGGCAAGAGGACCAAGGCTTACTGCTCGAATCTCTGGACGCACTGGGCTATGTGGGCGGCTTGGAAAGCAGTCAGGAGACACTCAACTTGGACGACAAGCGCGCCCGACGGAGGACAAGCGGTGGGCGCCCCGATCCTTCGCAAGTCCTGGGCGACGCTGATTTCGATACTGCCGGTTCCAATGAGGTCATCGGAATCGGCGGTGGCGCTGGAGGCGCCTACGGAGGGCGGTTTGGCGGGCGCCGAAACCTCAAAGCAGGGGGCGCAAGCGCGCGGGGCCCAGAAGCCGTACTCGATGGGGACACCTTGTTCTGGAGCCCATCAGTCATCAGCGACGCCGACGGCACTGCGCAAGTGCGATTCCGAATGCCTCAGCGCTCCACCCGCTGGATGTTGATCGCCCGTGGCGTTACGCCAGGCACTCTTCTGGGCGGAGCCAAGGCAAAGATCACCAGCCGCGCAGAATTCCAACTGGAGTTGCTCTTTCCCAGCGAACTGATGGCTGGAGACGAACCAAGTCCATCCGTGCGCATCCATGACCTTGTGGGCCTCGGCGACGAATGCCGCCTAACCCTGACGGCAGAGACAGCCGAGGGCCGCTTCAGTCGTACGCGCAGTGTGACTCTGCCGAACAAGGCATCGGTGACCGAAGTGGACTTTGGCCTTTTCGATGCCCTACCCGAAGGAGCGCTTTCCTTGAGCGTTAGCGCCAATCTGGTCAACACGGACGGGGATCCAACGAGCATCAGCGAGAACGTGATCGTGCGCCCTTATGGTTTGGCGTTCACCGACAGCGAGGGCGGGGTTCTAGGGGAGAACACCACCACCTTCCTAGAACTACCCGGCGCCCGGAAATACGGCGCGCGTACGCTGCAACTTGAACTCGGCGCGGGTATTGACCGTATGTTGATCGAAGAGGCCCTCGCCCGTGGACCCATCTGGCGTTGCGCGGTCTACCAAGATGTGGGGTCACCTGGGTACCTGGCCAGCGAGTTGCTGGGCGTGGCCCGGGTGCTGCATGCACTCGAACAAACCGGAAGCGCAGGTGCCACGGACTTGAGCGAGTTGCGCGGCCGGGCCGCAAGCTTAGTGGGCACCTTGACTTCGGGCCAACAAGAAGATGGGGGCTGGCGCGCCGATGGACGACGCGATCAAGATCCGGTGCAGAGCGCACGCTGCTTGTGGGCATTAGCCGAAGCGCGAAGGGCGGGCATCGATATCTCGGACAAGACCTTGGAATTGGGAGTGACATTCGCGACCAACGCCCACCGGCGTGCATCCCAACAAAGCAGAGAGACGAAGGCACTCTTACAGCATGCCCTCGCGGCTGCAGGCAAGGCGGATTTCGCAGCCCTCAACCGACTCTATCGTGAGCGTGCCCGCCTATCCCCCGCCGCGCTGGCATACACATCCTTGGCCCTTTCTGCCCATGGCTCCCAGCCCATGGCGGCGGAGGTTTGTGATTTGATCGCTGCCCAGATGGTGACCTCGGATGGGAACAGGGCCTCATGGAGCGTCGATGGGAACTCCCCAGACAACCTGAACAAACTGGAACAAACCGCCCTTGCGGTATTGGCTTTAAAGGCAGCCCAGCCGGCCTCGGAATCGATCGAAGCGGGCAACCAATGGATGCTGAGTCAGCGCCCCTTTGGCAGGGCGCGAGGCCTCGTGCTCGGCTGTTTGCTCGACAAAGACCGCAGTGCCTTGAACGTGGGCGAAACCGTGCGCGTCAAGGTTCGCGTCGCGGGACTGAGTGAACAGATCATTGAATTGCGCGGAGGCGATCCTGCCCAGGTGTTGGTCATGGATCTGGGAGCAGTCAGCCACCGCAGGGTGGGTATCGAATTGACCGTCGAGGGTCGAGGTAAACCCCACTGGGCCGCGGTCCTAGAGGGCTTCACCCCTGACCTCTCCCCCACCATTCTTGATCAACGAGACTTACGTATCTCCGATCAGCGAATCGTCCCCAGCGATCCGCGTTTGGATGGAGAGGTCTTACCCACAGGGTTCAGCATCCTGCGGAATTATGAAGAGCAGTGGATCAATGAGGTCGGGCAGTTGGCCCGGGGACAAAGCGCCCACGTCCAGATCCATTGGTGGCGCGACTCACAGCGTTCTAAGGATGGACACCTTGTGATGCGCGTTCCCACCCCTGCAGGTGCAGAAGTGATTGCTGCATCGGTCAAGGGGGGAATTGGGCAAGCGCGCATCCGCCCGGGCGCGGTGCTAGTTTCCGTCGACCCGCGTGCCTTGTCCGGCCGCGTCGAGTTTGAATTCCGTGCGCTCGTTGCCGGAAACTACAAGCTCTTACCCCCTACCCTGCGCAGTGAGAACAACCCAGGGGCGATGGTAGTGGGCCAAGCGCGAGACTTTGGTATCAGGACTGATCTGGCGGACGTGAAGAACGAATTCCGGGCCACACCCGACGAACTCTACCACCGGGGCCTGCGCCTGTTCGACGGCGGCGAGGCGGGACATGCCGCAGCCCACGCGAGCTTGACCGCACTTTACGATGAATTCGAACCTTGGTTACTTGAACGACCCCTCGTAGAAACCGCCCACCGACTGCTGCAGTTGGCGGTCAAGCGCGCAGAACCTGAGACGATCGTCGAGTACTTTGAAGCGATCAAGGAAAAGGATTCGACGATCACCATTCCCTTTGAGGAGGTCGTGGTCATCGGCGAGGCCTATCGCTCCTTGCAGGAGTACGAGCGCGCCATGTTGATTTTCCGCGCGACCTTGGCAGAGACTTTTGGTCGCGACACAAAAGTTGCGGGTGCATTGGAGGAACTGGGCGAATTCGCCAGTGCCATGGAACTCCTGCAGGAACTCTGGTTGGCCTATCCAGATTTCTCAGCGGTTAAGACGGCTCACCTGACCCTGGCGGACAAGTTGCTCGCCAAGGCAGCCACGGCCCACACGGACAAGAGTCTCGTACGCCGTGATTGGCGCCGCGGGGGCCTAGTGCTGGCGGGTTCGCGACACCTGGATCGCTTTTTGGCATTGCACCCATCCGATCCCCAAGCCGCCGATGCAGCCCTGGCCTTGGTCAGCGCTCGCTTGAGCGTGGAGGATTACCTGGGCACAGTGGATCTCTCCGGGACCTTTGCGGCCTTCTTCACCTCGCCCCGCCACGCGGATGCGTTCATCTACAGCCAAGCCGTCGCAAACTGGTGGCTGGGTAATGAAGAGCAAGCTCTTCAGGCCCTAGGCAAAGTGGCTACGGCGGAATACGAGGAGGATGGGCGCCTACAACCCAGTGAGAACCGCGACCTGGCCCTGTATATTTTGGGCCAAATCCACCACGCCCGACGCGAACTGACGAAAGCCAGCGAGTATTACGAGCAAGTCGAGGAACTCTTCGCCGATGCCCACGAGGCCCTTGCAGATTTCCGTGAGAAAACCATCGCTATGGACGAGGTCACAACGGTTCAGCCGGGTGAGTCCGTCCAGGTAGAACTGCGCCACAAGGGATTGGAGGAAGTGGAAATGCTGGTCTATAAAGTCGACCTGTTGACGCTCTACTTACGCGAAAAGAATCTCTCGCAAATCACGCAGGTCAACCTCTCGGGCATCTCACCCACCCTGCAAACAGAGATCTCCCTGGAGGAATCAGAAGACCGCCGGGAGAGTAAGGACATGATCACCATGGAGCTAACCGAACCCGGTGCCTATCTGGTCATCGCAAGGGGCGGCGAGTTGTTTGCGTCGGGTTTAGTCTTGGTGAGCAATCTCGACCTGGAAATCACCGAAGAATCAGGCTCTAGCCGAGTGCGCGTTCAAGCCCTGGATGCTGCGAATGGAACCTATGTTCGCGGGGTGGATGTGCGTGTGATCGGCAGTTCCAACCAGCGTTTCACCCGGGGCTTAACCGATCCGCGCGGGCTGTTCGTGGCGGATAGTGTCATGGGCAGCGCGACCGTGGTAGCCAAATTAGGCAAGGACCATTACGCCTTTCACCGTGGCGCGCTCGCCTTGGGCGAAGAACCGGTTATCGAAGATTCGGAGGTGCAGGAACGCCGACCTAGCGCTGGATCCAATCTCTACTTCCAGAACGTGAGAGAGTTCAACGATGGACAAAACCGCGGACGGGATCAGGCTTGGACAACGGAGCTCGGCAAGTCCCGCAAAGGGGTGCAAATCCAGCAGGTCAAGTAGGCCCTAGTCCTTGGCAATCCGCGCCCGTTCCGCAGCTAACCACGTTGCGAGGCGGTCGCGGACTTTCTTGTGTCGGGGATCCTTGGCCAGGTCCTCCCTCTCGTCAGGGTCGCTTGCCAAGTGAAACAGGGCCTCTGCCTTTACCCCGGGAGCTTCGAACACCAGATACTTCCAGTCTGCTTCGATGACCCCACGCTCCACCACGCCAGTATCCCCCCCAAAGGCTGGAGCCTGATACAGGAATCGCGGTTGGCCCGGAACAGCAGCGTCCTGCATTTGATCGACGAAACTCCGCCCTTCAAAGGCGGGCGGAATCGGCAAGCCCACGCGCTCTAGAATCGTGGGTGCCAAATCCAAATTGGTCACCAGCCCGCGCCTTACCCCGCGATCCCCGCGGGGACCATCGCGCATGATCAAGGGCACGCGGATCGACGGCTCGTAAGCCAGGCCCTTTTGTTGCAAGCCGTGCTCCCCCAGCAGCTGACCATTGTCCGAGGTCAAAATCAGCAGGGTGTTTTCCAAGACGCCTCGGGCCTCAAGCTCTTCCAGCAGGACCCCGATACTGGCGTCCAAGCTGAGCACCAACTCCCAGTAGGCGCGCACCTCCTCATGCCACTCGGCTCGCTCGCTAATCCCATGGCGGCCGCCCTCCCCCACCCGAGAACTCTGATAGCGCGCGGGCAGACTGGCAAGTGGATCATCCATGCTCTCGGGCAGGGGCACATTCACATTTTTTAGGGCGCCCACAAATTCTGGCGTGGGGGTCAAGGGGACATGGGGCGCCTTATGACCCAAGACCAAGAACCAGGGGCTGCCCTCTCCTTCGTCAATGAAATCCGTGGCAAGCGCGTGGATCACGTCCGCTTGAAAACCTTGGCTGGCACGGGACTCGCCATCCACCACAAAGGTCTGGTCAAAGTGGTTGCCCGGACCTTCGTAAGAAGCAAAGTGATCGAAGCCGCGAACGGGCATGGCCCCAGGATTGGGCAGGTGCCACTTGCCCACCCAGGCGGTTCGGTAGCCTCCTTTCTGCAACTCCTCCGCCAGGAGCGGCCGCCCCGACTGCCAGTCCACCGGGGATCGGTTGACCCAAATGCCGTGGGTGGAAGCGCGCACGCCGGTCAGAAACGTCGCCCGGGATGGACAGCAGCGGCTGGTGGTTGTGTAGCTGCGCTCAAAGATCAAGCCCTCTTGGGCCAGTCGGTCTACGTTGGGAGTCGGCAGAAAAGGAGAACCCAGAGCACCGGCTCCGTCGAAGCGCAGATCATCGCAGTAGATCACCAGCACGTTTGGGCGCGAGGGATCCCCTTCGGGCTCAGGACCACAGGCGAGGGGCAAGGTCAGCAAGATTGCCTGAAGAAGAACCCTGGACCCGTTTGTCGATCCGATTCTCATGGTCTCTCCAAGTGATCGAGCAAGACTTGCCGCAGGCGCGTGCGATCGGAGCCAAGGCGCGTCCCGTGTTCCATGAGTTCATCGGGGTCACGGTCGAGGTCATACAAACTGCAGTCCCCCGTCTCCCCATCGCGCAAGAGTTTGAGTCCCTCTTCGTAAACCACGTCACGAGAGTGAGCTCGGCGGGTGGAACTGAACAGGGGGCGCCAGGCAGCGCTGCGGCCGGGCAAAATGGAAACCCCGGCCAGGTCCCTAGGTTCAGGTAAACCGGCGAGATCCAAGAGCGTAGGCATCAAGTCCACGTGCCCCACGCGGCGCTGCACCTGTCCCACGGGTATGCCCGGTCCCAACAACATGAACGGTACAGCCAAGGCTTCCTCACCCATGGATGTCCCGCTGCCTAAGCGGCCCTGTTCTCCCAGCTCAAAACCACTGCTGCCCACGAAGGCCACCAGGGTTTCTTTATCGAGCAAGCCAAGCCACTGGTCCACGGACTCCAACAACGAGTTTTGATCGTGCAAGTGCAAAGCAATCAGATCCTCGCGGCCTGCGGGATCTGCTTGGCTTTGGAGCTTGAGCAAATGAGTGAGAGACTGCCCCGGCTGCATAAGCCGATCAGCCGACCAACCATCAGGCGCGCTGTAGGGCGGCCGAGGTCCTACCAGGTGCAACCACAAGAAACAGGGCCCGCTGGTGGCACGCAGATGGTCCAGGCCTGAATCCAGCACGGCTTGATCCACAGCTGAATCTGGACCACTTCCCGCTCCCAAGAATTCCCACGTTTCAAAGCCCCGATCCAACCCCCGAGGCTCCATGAGAAACGAATCCCCGAGGACCGCGTGACAAGTCCAACCCGCTTCGGCCAGAACCTCCGGCAGGGTGGGGCACTTGGAAGAGCAGCTCGCCCCCTCCAAATTGACCAAGCCGTGGGCTCGCGGATTGCGGCCGGTCAAGAGGCTCGCCACCGAGGGCGCGACCCAATTCGAAGCGGCACTGGCCTGGGAAAACCGCAACCCCTTCTGGCCCCAGCTTTCCATGACCTCTCGCCCCCCGTGTCGCGAATGGGCCAAACCGCCCATGGTCACCAGGACAATCCGCGTAACCCCGTCGCCTTGCGGTTTCTGACAACCGCTAGGAAGGAGGCAAATCGCCAGGGACAGGAAGGGGAGCAGGACACGCATGGGGGACAGCCTAGGAAACCGGGGCTCCATCCAGAATAGTCCCGATGGACGCAATTCCAACAACACACCTTCAGGCGGAACACGCATCCCCCAGCCTGCGCTTGAGTACCGCGAATGTTCCCCGCCCTTACCATCCCGCAGCTGGCGCCCTCCTGGCCTGCCTCCCCCATGAAATTCCCTCGATCGGCGGGATCTCCTGAGCCGGGAAGCTGAACCATTGCCGGCCCCTAGCTGGCCGCGGAAGGGAGCCCCCGGCCCAGCATCTTTCAGCGTTCCGGTCGACCCAAAGCACTTCTGCTGGCCTAGCTTAGGGTGATGCTGGGCGTGGTTCCTATGACCCGGGGTTGATCACCTATTTCCGCATGAGGCCTCTGTCTGGGGCCCCGTGGAAATACCAACTTGGATCACCGATTCCCCACCATTGTCGTAACTGGCTGTCGATCGTTGTCTTCCGCCTATTTAATGGAATAGACCAAGTAGTCCAGGTTTGGATTGTCATTCCGAGACTCCGATAGCATGGCGGGGGGAGTGTACTGGGGTGGAACCAAGATGCCTCGGGTAATCAGGGCTTCGAGGGTGTCTAGGCTTTGCAAGCCGGTCTTTCCGACGAAAAGCGCTTCTATATCTCGGTTTGCGGAGAGGGTCACCAGATCTCGGAACCCTCTCAGATAGAGGAAGTCCTTTGTGAAGCCGCCACCACGAAAGGCCCTCACCGTCAGGTTGAATGCATCGTCAGCGGAGGAACCGTGCTCCTCCTTAAGGAAGTGAAAAACTGTGTTAAAGCTCTTCCCTTTGATCATCATATCAACAGCAAGCACGCGCAAGGCCAGCTCTCGAAGGCGATGGAGAGTCAGATTTCCGGAACGGTATTCACTCAGGATGGCCAGACCCTCCTGGGTGTAGGCGTTCCCCGGATGCCCCAATCGAAACACCTGCAGTGGTTGAGTCATTGCGTTTAGAGTCGTGACCATGTGGATCCCGAGCTCATGGTGAATCAGTGCGTCCACCTCCTGTTGCGTGAAGCTGGCATTTCGGTTGACCATCAAGACCAAACCTGAATTGTCCACCATCGCCCTCGCAACGAGTTGCGTCGACAAAACGACTCTGCACTTCAGGCCTTGCTCCTGCACGGCTTCTTCGAAGAGAGTCTTGGCCTCTTCAGCCCCCATGCGTTTGGCCGCCCCCTGACCATCTTCCCATTCCTTAGCGTGCAGTATAAAATTTGCGTTGGCGATGTCGCACGGATTGGGCTCGCCATAGTAGCGAAGCGAGTTGTACAAGAACTGCGGTGTCCCCACATTGACCAGTAACTCAATTTTGGTGGCATAAGAGTCAACTACCGAGCGGTATAGGCCACGAATCGAAGGGTCTTGTATTTGCGAGACCGGCAACTGGTAGAGCTTTTCTCGAAACTCGTAAGGGTCGATGCGCAGTTGCCGATAGCGAAACGCCGGAACGTGGTCTCTGCGAGCGAGGCATTGCTTCTTTTCGCTTTGAATATTGGTCGGATTGACATAATGCAGCGTGTCGATATTTTTCGCCAACCGGTAGAGTGCTTTATCGACTTGGAGCACAATCGGCTCCACATCTGCGGGCAACAGGACGGCCCTGGTTAGCTTGGAGCGCTTTAACTTCTTGTTGAAACTTTCCGCAGCTTCAAGCACCGAAAGGCTGAGTCCTTCCTGCAACTGATCAAAAACCAGCGGGAACGGGTCTCCGTTCGTTTCGTCCATAAAGATTTTCTTAATCTCCAAAGGGACGAGCAGCGAATCAGGGAACCATTCGCGTACGAAGGTCGCCTGGTAACCGCGCCCAAAAAACACAGTGTCAAACTTCGCCTCGGTCTCCAAATTGGGCAGTTCGATCGCTGACAAGTGCTGCTGCAACTTGCTCAATATTGGACGCCAGCGCTTCGTCTCGATCTGCTCCGTCCCAATATTGAAGACCGGCGCATCCGCGTGATTCCGAATCTGCCAGTTGTAACTGTGCACATCGACAACAAGGCACCCCCCAAAACGCTTCCTGACTGAGGCTAGCAGCGCTTCGAGGATGCGGTAGTAGCGCGCGTGCTTATTGCGCGAAAACTCAATCTGTTCAGCAGTAAGTGGAGATCGCCAAAGCTGCTTATTCCACGCAGTCTCGTATACGCAATCTTCTGGACTGCGATTGAGGTCATATTCGTAGCGCGAATCACGTGTAGCCAAAATGACCGGGAAGCCATCAATGAGTTGGTCCGTTAGCGGGTCCTCCTCGGTCTGCCTCGCCAGATCGTCGATCAAGCACTGATCGGAAATATCTTTACGCAGCCGATGGCCAGCATGTACCGCTGTGCAGAGATGCGGGATGTGATCACGAACACGTATTAGCAGGGATCCGTCATCGAGCTCCGCCTCGAATAATTCTCCGGATGCCAGCGCTGCCAGAACTTCCGCTTCAGACAGCGTCTGCATCTTCAATTACCTGACGGAACTGGTTCTTTCGATTCGTCACCAGCTCTTTTGCATTGATCACGTTTTCGACGAAGTCGATAATCCGCTGTTGCAGCTTGGTCCGGTTCAACTTGTTGATTCGCATGATTCCGCCTGGACTTAGCACATTCACCTCGATGAGCTTCTCACCGATAACATCGATGCCTGCAAAATACAGTCCGTCTCGGATTAGTTTTGGACCAATGTACTTACACAGTTTCTTCTCTTGTGCGCTGAGCTTGTGTTTCACCACCGCACCCCCAGCATGGACGTTCGAGCGAATATCACCTAGAGCGGGTACGCGTCGCATGGCCCCGATGGGATCGCCATTGAGCATCAAAATACGCACGTCGCCCGCCTCAGCGCCGTGCACATATTCTTGCAGTATCACGTAGTTACTACCCGCGCCCGATTCATCGCCGCCAATGTAAAACTCAAGCAGCGACCTAAAGCTCTGCTGAGCGCTCTTCTCAAGCACAATGACACCTCTTCCCCCGAAGCCGTCCAGAGGCTTCAAGATCATTCGGTCGCTCTCGGATTCGCGGAAAATGCGTTCCAGGTAATCGCGGTTCTTGGAGACATAAGTGGCCGGGATGAATTCGCTTATCGTGTCCTGAAACGAAGCGGTATAGAGCTTATTGTTGGCGATTCTCAAGCCATCGATGTCGTTCATAATGAACGTGTCCGCCCGCACCGAATCCAAGAAGTTCAGAGCAAAGGTGTCCAGCGGAGGGTTGGCCCGCATAATGATGGCGTCAAAACCTGCCAAGGGGAGCTGCGAGCGACGGAATGTCGCCTTCGAGTAGAAGGTGGAGATCTTTTCCGACGGTCGCGATTCCTTCGTGAGCACATCGCAGAAGGCAGAGGTAACGCTCTCTCTAATTGTCAAGTTGTTCAGCGTGCAGAGCGCGACGGTGTGGGCACGTTGGGCGCACTCATGGATCAGCCGAAGTGTTGAGTCATCCTCGGGATCGATCTTCTCCCAAGGGTACATGATGAAACAGATTTTCATTTTCGTCGGTTTGTAAGTTCCTGCGCTTCCGAACTTGGAAGCATGTGTCCGCCCGCGTGGGTAGAAAAAACTAAGCTCAGGGCGCAGCATACCTACAAACGAGTGGGACGGAGGTCTTGATAATCTAGTAAAAAACATCGAAAAGAAGTGCCGGCTTTCAAGGATCGCAGCTGTAGCGGGGCGCCGAGTGGCCCTGGGTCGTAACCTCCCCGGGGCTCCCACAGATCCGGACGTGCGGGATTAACGCATCCGGCTCCTCAGACTCATGGGTTCGCTAGGGTGCATCTGCCGAGGAAAACGAACCCTATGCGTTCTTCGCAGGAGGTGCCCAAGCCGCCAGATAAGCCCGTAATGCAGTGGAGCTACCGGTCTAGGCTTCGCTCAACGGCCAGGTACCCGTGTCCGTTCGCCGCTCACCGTTCGATTGGCTAGGCACCAGAAAAGAGAACTCCGGACTTGTCTCTCGTCAGCAGAGGCTACTGTGACGGTCACCAATCTCTTACGAGAGGCGGGATACTCAGAATGAAGATCGAACTAAAACTGTCAGGTGCTGATGACGCCCACATCATCAAGAACCTGTGGCCTCTCTATCAGCACGAGACCTCGGAGTTCGAATTACTCAAGCCCAATTCCCATGGGGTTTTCGGCGTAGAGGACAGCGTCAAAACCCTGTCCGAGCATGGGCCGGGGCCCTGGTGGGCGGACTCGGAAGCCCTCTTTCCTTATCTCATTCTGGTGGACGGCGCACCTGCAGGCTTCAACCTGATCGCTGGGAAACCACGGCTCTGGAAAGGTGCTCAGGGGGATTATTGCGTGGAAGAGTTCTTTGTGTTGCACGCTTATCGAGGACTAGAAGTTGCAGAGCGAGCGGCCACTTTAGGGTTTCAAGCACACCGAGGCTTATGGGAGGTCTTCACATGGCCCAACAACCCGCGAGCCATTGCGTTCTGGCGCAGAGTCATCGGTGGCTACACATCGATGAAGCACACTCAGGGCGAGATCGACTATCCAACTGGCCGCAGAATCAGCTTTCACTTCGATAGCTAGGCACAAGGGGAAAGCTGTGGGTCAGAAATACCTGAAGCAGGCCTCCGCCATTCCGATCACTCACTTCCGGACGACACTCCACACACGGAGCAATCGGGATTCTGCTGGATCTTCAAGGTGGTGAAGCTCATGTCGCGCAAGTCATAGGTGAGGAACCGCCCAAGGAGGGGTTCTCCCATACCAGTGATCACCTTGATGGCCTCCATGGCGGCCATGCATCCCACGCTCCCTGATACGGCCCCGAAAACGGGAAAGCGACGCTTCCAGGCTGGAGGCTTGATGGGAGTCAGGCAGGCCAAGCAAGGAGTCTGCCCGGGAATAAAGGTGGTCAGTTGAGCCTGCAGTTCATACATGGCGGCTTCCACCATGGGTTTCTTCTGGCGCTGGGTCTCCTGGTTCAGGAGCAAGCGTTCTTCAAAGAGAGGGGCGCAATCCACGACAATGTCCGCTTCTCCCACAAGTTCCTGCACATTCCCCTGGTTGATGTTCTCTCCCACGCAATGGAATTCCAGTCGAGGGTTGAGATCACGGAGCCTCTGCTCGACCGTTTCGATACGCGGTTTCCCAAGGCTTGCGTCGGTCATCAAGAGCTGCCGGTTGAGATCGCTGGGTTTCACATCCCCGCCGTGAGCCAAGATCAATCTGCCGACTCCAGCCGCGGCCAATTCCAACGCCACCACAGAACCCAAGCCCCCTACTCGGGAGATGAGCACGCTGGCGCCCTTCAATTTGCGTTGACCCTCTTCACCGTGTCCGGGAACGGGCAGCTGCCAAGAGTACACATCCAGCTCCTTGGAGCTCAGCGGTGGAAAATTGCGGTCCTCCAAGTTCATCCTCCCGCGATCGGTGCCATCAGCACTAGGGTCGCCCCGTCGGAGAGGGATGGATCAGTCCCCATGGGGACTTGAACTTCGTCCACCGCAATGAGCAAGCTCGGCGACAATGCCTCCCCATCAAGCAAGAGGGCGCTCAAGGCGCTTGCGCGATCAGGAGGCAGTTGCTCCAAGGCAAGCCGCAGGGCCTGCTCCAATCGAGTGCCCTCCTCGCATTCCACACTCTGCCGGGCCTGGCCCGCGGCAACCCTGAGTTGGGACATCCATTCCAGTTTCAGTTTCATGGGGTGGCGTGCTTGGGCTGCCTAGGAAGAGGGCTCTTGGGGCCGGTCAACCCGGGGCGGAGGGAGGAGGGAGTCCGTCTGCTGTGAAGTCTGCTGTGAAGTCT
>CALEMP010000224.1 GCA_937910685.1 uncultured bacterium | reverse complement strand
CTCGGCGGAATACGGCCCCTCAACCTCAATGTCTGCCTCCGCAAAGGCTCGCTCTCCAATGGCCGGGTCGGCGGCACGCACCTCAGTTACCCGCTTCAGAAGGTCGGCGATGATCCCAACGTCTGCACTGCTGTGAATGGACTCACTCGCTAGACGCTCGGCAAATGCCTCGGCTACCCGCTCGCCTGGAGTCAGAGGCGCGGCTTCGGCACCCTCGACTTCCACAGCTTCCTCGACAACCGGAGCACCCTCGGCGGCCAGAGCCTCCATTTCACGCTCGAGGGTCTTTGCATCCTCTAGCTCCGAAACATCCATCTCCTCGGAGGTCTTCGCCTTCTTGCCCATTCCGTGCTGTAGCTTGCCCCGAAGTTTCTCGTGGACATCCGCAAAGGCCACCGCATAGTCGGCCATCGGGATCACTACATCCGTGCCCGTTATCAGTGCCGGCCCCAGTTGCTCCAGCACATTGGGGGCTAGATCCCTGATCTGCTCCAAGCCCTCTGGCAGCACCAGGTTGCCCCCGATTTCCATCCTCCCACCCTCGGACATGAACATCTCGAGCAAATCCTCAGGCTTGACGTAGACGTTCGTATCGTTGGGACTGGCATCCAGCTCCTCCTGAAAGAGTTTCTGGAGAGTCTTCGGATCGGCATCCTTCAGCTCACCGTTACGGACAGACTCGACAAACGCATCCAGCCCCTCCTCACGCTTCCGGTGGGCCTTGTTCATGGCTACACGGTCAGCAGCAACAACTACCGGGGACACACCCACGCTGATTGAGCCGCCCACAAGTGCACCAGTTGCCGCAGCCTCAAGAGCCCGCTCCAAGTTCTCCCAGGTGAAGAGGTCGCGGTCCTGAGTGGTGGTCGAATTTACAAGCAGGGTGCCAAACGCAATGTTTGCAGATTCTTGGAGTCCCTCGACGGTGAACTCGCTTGCAGCAGAGCCCACGATTGACTTGCCTAGTCTGGTCAGCAGCGGGCGAAGAGTGCGGCTCTTGAGAACCTGCGCGGGGAGTTCACCCACCAGGGCACGCCTAGCATCAGAAAGCCCGGTCCATCGAGCCAGCATCGACAGGCCCCACACTTCCAACCAAGCATTAAGCGACCCGGTAAGCACCGCAGCGGCTCGAATTGCTATCGGGTCAATCTTTTCGCCCTTTCCCCCGTCATAGATTTGTTCCGCCATATCGAGGTACTCGACGTAGGCCAGTCCACTCTCCAGCGTGAAGCTGCCGTAAGCGGCACCGATACGCGCACCACCCGCCGCAAACACCAAAGCCCCCGGTCCTGAACCCACACCTATAGTCCCCGCAGCCGCTGCTCCAGTAGCGGAATACGCTGCAAGGGAAATCATAATTGGGGCTTGCTCACCCAGAAGGCCCGCCCCCTTATCCCAGATGTCCTCGTTACGAGGTGGGAGGGGTTGGTTCTTCCGCATACGGTGGAATACCGCTAGATCTGCACCCGTGGCCGTACCCATCAGCACACGGCTCGACACCTTGCCCAGCTCGGTCATGTGCATCCCGCGATCCCAGCCGGACCCAAACCCAGCTTCAGGCGGTGCCGAAGGTTCGATACCAATCCCACGCAGCTTCCGCTGTCGCAAGGATTCGGGTGTCTCTTTGTTCGGTATGTCATACCCAGCTACAACGTCAAGCGTGTCGGCCATCTGCCGCAGGTTCTCGGGGTTCTTCAACGCCGGAGCTGCAAGGGGGCTGTTCATGAAATTGACCCAGCCAGGTCCGTTCTCTGCACGCACCGGGCCAAGCATCTCGTAGTTACGCGCCGCCCGAACCTCGTCGGTGTTTTCCTCGGCCAACTCCCACGGCACACCTGTCTCGCGGGATAGCTTCAAACCATCAAGGCGCTTCGGTGCCACCTCCAACGATTGCGCCATGCCCAACGCACGCCTGCGCTGCTGCCCAGGAATCGGACGCGGGGTCTGGGCTTCCTGCTGGCCCAGGAGTTCAAGCTCTTGGGGGGTCATCGTCAACGGAAAATCCCCTGGCTCATGAGATCCAGATCCAAGCGACGAAGCTGGAGAATGCCCCGCAGAGAGTCCACATCATCGCCGTCCCCTATCGGGGGCTTACCGATAGCGGAGCGATCCCGCTGCCGGATCTCAGCCCCCTCGGACTCGTCCATCTGCGCCACTTCAGCCGCTGCCGCCGCCAGGGGATAGGTGGCAATATCCTTCATCGAACCCATCTGCTCATCGAGGTATTCGGGCGTGAGTTGATCGGGACGTAACGCGCTTCTGCCCCTGAAGAAACCCCAGGCGAAACCAGTTGTCCCGGTATCCAGCACCTGCGGAGTGAGCAGCTTGAGGGTGATCTCTCTAAGTTCCTTCGGGTAGAGCCAGTTGCGTGCGGGGCCTGGAGCAGATGCCATCTCGTGGGCTACTGCATCATCCCACTGCTGAATCGCTCGGGTTCGCTTTTTCCTAACGTCTTCGTTGAGTTTCCAGAGTTCATTGTCTTTGCTCACCCAGTGCGTATTGATCGCCATGAGGTACTCGTCGCGGGCCTCCACGATTATCTCTTTTTTCGCAGCAGACGCCGGCCCGTCCTTCTTCAACTTATTGAGATGATTCAGGTCTGCCGTCGTGAGCATCGAAGCAATCGAAGGCCTGAACATCGGCTGACCATTCTCGTCAACAGCCTGCTCGCCGGTCTCCGGGTCAATCACCTTCTTTTTGGCGTAGAAGTCCATGCCGAAGAACTCTTCCTGCGTAGACCCCCGCGTTGCCATATCCTCAAGCGAGTCCCGCAGTCCCTTACTGTTCGCTGTAAATTCCGCCTTCCGGGATGGGCCACTACCCGATTCCGCTACGGTCGGAAGACGGGCAAGCAGGGCGGTCGCTTCTGCCATCCCAAGCCCCGCATCTTCCGCTTTTTCCAGGACAGACTCTGGTGTAACTGGCGTGCCGTCTTCCCACTTCCCGGCCTCAACCTGGAAAAACAAGGCGTCGGTGCCCTTTTCGTGGGCGGACCTCTGAAGCGAGGCGTCCACTTCAATCTGGTGATGTACCAGCGCATCTACCTGAGCACGCAGCTTGCCCGGTGGCAGCGCCTGCACAGCAGCAATCTGGTCAGCAGGGTGTAGATCGCGTAATTCATCCGCTTTCGCCTGAGACTCTGTGATGAGTTCGTGCGCCGCTATCCGGTCTTCAAGCTTGATCTGCATGGTTGCGGCTTGTGCCGCATTCCACAAACCACCCCGTACACCCGCATCAAATTCTTCAATCGCTTCACCTATCAGCGCGTTACGCTTTTCGGGGTCGCTGACATTCTCGAGATCGTCAGCAATGCGTTCGATGTTGCTCAGACGGTTCGCCTTGGCCGAATCAATCTGTGCCTTCTCCACACCCTGTTTAATGCCCACGCGGCCACTCTCGAGCGTCCCCTCTAGCCGCTCGTCAAACATTCCCTGAAAACGGGGATACTTC
>CALEMP010000223.1 GCA_937910685.1 uncultured bacterium | reverse complement strand
AAACCTCAAGCCCATACCCACCGTCAGTCAAGGGCGCAGCCGCGCCACAGGAGTGGTTGGGGCTAAACGCGTCTGCGGTACAACCGCCGCCGCCGCCACCGCCGCCACCACAGTTCGTGGAGCAGATACCCTGAGGGTTGGCGATCGCCGTCTGAATATCAGAGCGAGTCACCTGGGTTCCCCAGTTGTTTCCACCGGTTGAACTGCAACCGCCATGGGTGTGAATGCCAATGGCGTTGCCTGAGGCCTCATGAATCACAGGAGACCCGGAGTTTCCGCCGGTGGTATCGGTCACATAGCCGAGTTGAGTCCCGCTGTTGTCCACTAAAGGGCCCACATCAGTCTGTTGAGTCTGGTTCGCGCTGCCGCCGTCGACGCCATAACCGGTAATCCGAGTGGCATTCCCAGTGACGGGTATCGAGGCCGCAAGGGTGTAGCCCGGTCCCTGAACGGCCGAGGCTTGAAGGCCGGAAGTGGCGTTGTCGAAGCAACCGAACAGGGCCCAGTCATTGCCGACACCCAAACCGCCATTGGATTGGATCGAAGCCGCATCCACCGCGTACTGATCGCTTGCGGGAGGATTGACCAATGCGCCGCTGGCGCTGGAGGCGGGCACGTTGAATTGGGCCACGCTGAGGCCACCGCCGCAGTGACCTGCGGTCATGAAACAACCAGAGCAATCCTCGAACAACCAACCGGTGCAACCGATGGGCAGCATCCGCGCTGCTCGGGGATCGGAAGAGGCCACACGGTCGTCGTTAGAGCCACAGATCGAGCCGGGGGGCGCTGCGAGTCCGGCGTCTACCTCAGCCAGCACAAGACGAGCGGGCTCGGCCCACACCTCTGCAAAAATTTCGACCTGCAGCTTGTCACCATTCAGGTAACAAGAAGTGTTCTGCCACTGGGCCATGTTCTGGCCCGTCAGAATCTGAACGTCTCCATCAGCCCAGCTGCTGATTCGCACCTCTGTGCCCCGGGGCAAGATGGCCTTGGAAAAGTACAGTCGGAGCCAATGGGTCCCGGAAACTTCCACGGTGAATGAAGCAGTCACATCTGCCCGCTGACCCGAGTTCTGAACCAAACCCGTATCATGGGAATAGACCATGTCGATGTGGTTCGTAGGAGACGTTTGAGCGCCGGCGCTGGCCACGAGGGCAAGGCAAAGGGCAGCCTGGACGAATGTGCGATGAAGGTCTCTCATGGGATATCAGGAGGGGGGAGGAGAAGAATGCAAAAGCCCTAATCACCAACGATGAAGAGGGGCCTATCAAGGAGACGGGGGAGAGCCCGTGCAGGTTCCCCTAAGGTATCCGAAGAGCCCCGATCTCGCTCATCGGGCTAGACTCAAGCCCAGAGCAGGGCCCACGCAGGCCCCAAAACGGGCCTCATGCGTGGCGGAGAGGCCTTATGCCTCAGAGCGGGATCGGGAAAATACCGGCCCTAGAACCGGTCCTGATCGACACCTCCTCCCGACGCATAGGGCAGCCAGAGGCCCAAAAATCTGTTGTGGCGAGGCTGAAATCCTCGCCCGTCTTGGGCGGGTCCCGCAGAGGGTATCTTTCGCCCCCATGCGAAACACTTTTCTCCCGAACGCGCTCGCCCTCAAGGGATCGCTCCTCTGCCTCTTTCTCCTTAGCTCCTGCGTAGTGGAGGGCCACGCGAGACATGACCTATTCAACGGCGAGAACCTCGACGGCTGGCACACGGACGTGCCAGCCGCCGACGACAACCCTGAGGTGGCTCCTTCATTTGCGGTTCAGGATGGAGTCTTGATGAGTCTTGGGAATCCGAACGGGCACCTGATCACCGACCGGTCCTTCAAGAACTACACCCTGGAAGTGGAATACCGCTGGACCGGCGAACCCGGCAACTGCGGAGTGCTGGTTCATGCCTCCACGCCGCGCCGGCTCTACGGAATGTTTCCCTCCTCCATCGAAGTCCAGATGCACCGAGGCAACGCCGGAGACTTTTGGTGCATCGGCGAGGACATCTGGGTGGACAACATGGTCGAACGGCGAGGCAAGGCCGAGAACTGGGGAGTGGAAGAGGGTAAGGCTCGACGCATTCGTAACCTGACCGATGACTCTGAAAATCCCGCCGGCGAATGGAATCACATGAAGATTGAGTGCACGGACGATCGCGTGGATGTTTGGGTCAACGGAGACCTAGTCAACCAGGGCTATACGTGCACCGCCACTGAAGGACAGATAGCCCTCCAAGCTGAGGGTGCCCCCTGTGCCTTCCGACGGGTGGAGCTCACTGAACACTTTTAGGACGATCCGCCCACCCGAGGCAAGCCGTCTTTCGGCTCGGGGCTCCGTTGCCTCTCTGGTGCCGCATTCCAAATCCGCAAGGAAAGGAGCATTCCCATGATCGCCACAGGCAAGATCACGTAGAGCCAGACTCGCCAGTTTTCCGCTTGGGCCTGGGCTTCGCCCGTAGGCAACACATAACCCAAGATGATCGACTGGGCGCCGAATCCAAGGTAGACCATTCCGTCGATCATGCCCACCGCAAGCCCTGCGTTGCGCCTGCCTCCAAAGTCCATGCTGGCGGTGCCCGACAACATGCCGTGGACACCGATCACGCTCAAGATGGCGAACAACAGGATGAAGCCGGCCATGGGACTCACGATCAGTGCCGCCGCAACAGCGATCGAAACGCTGGCGAGGGCGTAGAGAATAAAGGCAACAGGCCCACGTCGTGATTGAAAGACCCGATCCGACACGGTTCCCGCGAAGACACCTCCGAGGATCCCGGCCACGCACAGGTAGGCTCCCCAGTGCCCGGTCAGTGCGTCTTGTCCGGTTTCACTGGCGAACACATAGCCCCACTTCATGATGCCCCCACGTACAAAGCCGCTGCAGGTTTCGATCAGAATGATGAACATGATCGTCGGGCTCGCCAGCATCCGCTTGCCGATCGCGATCGGGCTCAAGACTTCGCCCTCTTCAGTCACACTCGCATCACCCGGATCAAAGTCCCGATGCCCAATATCACCTGGGCGATCAAACACCAGGCGATGGTCCAAGATCGCAAACAGAAGCAAGATTCCCGCTGGCACAAAGAAAGCCCATTCCGGCCCGAGGTTCTGGGCAATGGGCGTGCCCCAGTCGTAGGCGAAGTACAAGCCCAGGGAAATCAAGATGCCAAAGATCCCGCCAAAAACACCTCGCTCCTTCACATGGAACCAATTGGCGTTGACCTTGACGATCGAGACGGCGCCAAAACTCTGGAAGTACATGTTCAAGGAATAAAGCGCCCCAAGAGCCGCCACCCGGTGCTCTACATATCCCGAGGCAATCACCCAGCCCATCAGGACATTGGCAATCGCCGATCCAATCGCCGCCACCAGAATCGTGCGCCGCCCTCCATAGCGATCAGCCAATGGACCGTTGATCAGAAACGAGAGCGCATAGGTCGTGGTACCAAAGACGGTAATGGTCGCCAACTCGGCCTTGGTCATCAGGGCCATCCCGGTCTCGGGATCAAGCACCACCTTGGCCACGTTGATGTTGTAGCGGCCCATATAGAGGAACGCATAGGTCAACCCCAGGGGCACCCAGTTCCAAACCCGACGCCGGATGAACTCCGCCGAGTGGCCGAGCTCGACCTTGGGCAATCGCCGCAGCACAAACGTGATGGCAACTAGAACAGCGAGAATGGGCAGAAAATTCTGCATCCACTGGGGAAGGAAATCGATGTTCATGGGAAGAGGGGGTCAGGGGGCGCTGAGATTCTCAGGACCCTTGGGGCCGAGAGCAAGCACCTAGTCATGGGATCAGGCCCAAGACAAGCCAAAAGGAGGACCCACGAGCCAAGAACCTCGCTAGGCTTAGGATTCATATGCGCACCCTTGCCACCCTCACCCTTGCCCTCGCCCTTGCCTCGGCCG
>CALEMP010000222.1 GCA_937910685.1 uncultured bacterium | reverse complement strand
AGGCCAAGATGCTCGCGGTAACGCTCAAGAACCTTCCAGACCTGAATGCGCTGCTTGCGCCCGAGTCGGGTACCGCGGCCCACGCGTCGGGCCTTGAAATAGTCTTCCATGGTGACCGTTTCTTGCAACTGCACAACCTGCTCCCACTCCTCCTGGAAGAACGACAGAGAGTACTCCGTGTCACCAGCCTCGTCGATGGCCGACTGCATCGCCTCGCGGCGCTCCACGTCACTGGCAATCCGCAGGCGCTGACCAACCAGGCGCTCGTAGTACTGAGACGCCCACGAATGCAGGTGCTTGACCTCGATTCGCTGCGCATCCACACCACACAGCTCATCCAACTGCTTGCGCAGATCCTCGGCTAGGGTCTTGGTGAAGGTGGTCACCAGGATCCGGTCCTCAGGAGCGGTGAACTTGGACTCGAGCAGGAACTTGGCACGGTGCATCAGCACCACCGTCTTTCCGGTACCCGCGCCACCGAGAACCCGGACAGGTCCCTGGGCATTCATCTCTACAAGACGTCGTTGGCTGGGGTGAAGGAACACCCGCCACTTAGCCAGGGGTGCATCCAAAATGGCCTCGAGCTCGGCCTCGCCTTCCACCAAGTGGAATAGACGCTGAGTCCCTGGGCGCGCGAGCGCGGCCTGGAAGTCATCCACATCTACGGGCTCCACCTGCGGGGTCCTTGAGGTCTCATCCAAGGCATCCAGGAAACTGTACCCAGCGGCGAACAAGTAAAGGAGTTCGCACGCGTCCTCAGGTAGGTGCGGCGAAAGGTCATCCAGATCAACATCATGGTTGAGCGCACGGACCGTGGCCAAAAGCGGGGTTGGGACCCCTGCTAGCAGCAACTCCTCGTCATCAAAGGTCGCGAAGAGATGTGGGATCTGGGGGGCTTGGAACTCCTTCGCCGGCGCCGTTTTAGGGGCCTCGTTTTCCTCCACGGAATAAACCTGCAGCACGCCGGACTTCGGGTTGACCTCGAAAGCCTTGTACCTCACCCAGTTATAGGCCTCGTCATGGTGATCCACCCAGACGCAGAGCAACGTATCGCCGCGATCAGGCTGAATTAAGATCATGCGGTAGGTCCCGTCAATGCGAATACTGCGCACCTTGGGATCCCGAACATGCTTAATCCGCTCGAAGTTTTGGGCCCGGCGAGTGGGATCGTCCTGAAAGCGCTCGATAATCTCCCGGACTTTCTTTTGCTGCTTTTTCGGCAGCTCCGCTAAGGATTCCAAGAAGGTCCGAGCAAATGCAAGATTAGCAGTAACCATTAGTCTTTCTCCCTATTCGTGGGGCTTTGTCTTTCGATCAATTCATTCACATCTGTGGCACTGGCACCTTCGGCCAACACCGCCCAGCCGGCTGCGAGGAAGGCCTGCTCGTCCTCGGGGAAGTTACCGTCCACCAGGGCGACTTTGGGCTCCTCCCAGGCGAGCAAGGAAGCAGCAGCACAGCGACCTAAGGCGCCCTCCAACTCGTATCCCGGCATGCCCGCCAGGCCGCGCTCCCGAAACACAGACTCGAGCAACTCCGCCTCTTGCGCGGTGGCTCCCTCGTCCGTCCAGCGCGTTAAGCCACCCGACGGCGGTCTCTGCTCATGGGGCACCGCACCACCCGGCTCTGCAACTTTGGACTCGTGGGCTCCAAGATGATCGTAGTCCCCGTCTAGCTCACGCATTGCGATTACGTCCTCCGTGCAAGTGACCACGCTACCCGGAACAAACTGCAACAGGTTCCATGCCTGCAAGAAGAGGCGCCATGCATCCAGGAAGTCCCCTGCCTTGCGCGAATCCCAAGAATCCTCAAGGCGGAGGGTCCACTGGGGCTGCGTCACCACATCCCCTTGAACAGCCGCGAGTGGCATGCGGGCCATTAGGCCCAAGTGGGCCCGAACCCCGCCTCGCGCCAACAAGCGCTGCTGAGAGTCGAGGGCAACTTCTAAGGGCAAGCTACCAATCGTGTCCGCGCGTTCGAGGCTGTCGGCGAAGGCCACGGCCGTCTCAGCAGCATAGGTCGACTTGCGAACGGTCCATTCCACACCTGTGCGAGCGAGGTCCGCTTGCCAAGCCTCCTCATTCGGACTCCCCATCCACTCCCAGAGCAACTCCATACTCCCCAGGCCGCCCAATCCCAACCGAGACCCCAGCCCCCAACGATCATGGACCTTCCCCGCTGGCGAGTCCGGCTTGGTGAGCGGGATCTCGACCATGTACTTCAGAAGCGCACCCGAAAGGAACCGGTTGTCGTCCTCAAAGTCGCTCACGTCCTGCCAGGTCACAGACCAAATCCGGTAGCCACCGCTTTCCAAGATCGACCGCCGCTTGCCCACATCATCGCCAAGCCTCGAAACTTTGTCCTTGGGACACACATGGTAGGCATGCCCATCGCAGAAGACCGCGATCGGCTTGTGGTCTGCATTGATGGTCAAAGCCTTCAGGAGGAAGTCCGGCCGGCTTGGCTTCTGCACGCCGGCACCTTTCCCCAAGTCCACCTGGGCAGTCAACTCCCACTGAATGGCGCCCACCTTGAACTCCCAGCGCTTCTCTCCGCCCTTGATGACGGTGCTCCAATTGGACCTCCCAACCCGGCTCCGGAGGGCCCTCATGAAGCGCACCTCCAATTCGCTTTCCAGAGTCGACGCCATCGTGACCATCGAAAGAGTGTCGACTCCTTTGATGTCGGCCCGCTTGTCCAGGATCTCGCTCAGTAGGCCTTGCGCAAGACTACTTGAAGTATGCTCCAGCTCACGCTGACCCTGGAAGGCATACAGGCAGCGATAGCAGCCATCCTCCCCGTCCTCCAAACACGAGCATCTCCGCAGCCCAACAAGAGCCTCCGTCAGCAGATCCAAGATCCCATCGTCGCGCCAGAGGTCGGCCAGGTAGCCAGTCCCTCCGGGAACGGAGTCAAAGATCACCAGGAAGTGCCGGTGGCCGTTTCCCTCCAGGGGCTCGCGCGACGCCTTGATCTGCAGGTGATCCGCACGCCCCCCGTATCGCTGCCGCAGGCCGAAGGCTAAGGCCGCCTTGAAAGAAACCAACTCGGCCCCCGAACTTACCTCTGCGAAAGGCAAGAGCAGCCGGATCGCCTCCGAGCGTACCTCCCGGTACAGATAGAGCGAATCCACCTGAGTCTGCTGGTTCTGCCTGCCCTTGCACGTAGCGGCATGACGAACCTCCCCCTTGGGTCCCGGGCTCTGTACGCGGCCGCACTCGGAACAGACCTTGAAACCGTCCTCATTGACCGCTTCGCCAGCCACCTGGAAATCACTGCGGGTCTCCGGCCCGAAGTTCACCTCGCGCAAGAGTAGATTGCTGAGCAACTCGTACCCGAAAGCCGCGTCCTCAATCAAACGCGCACCTCCCCAGTTTTCTCGTTGCACATCGATCAGGTCCGCCGTCTGGTAATGCGACTGCTGGCGATCGTCGCCCTGGTCGGCCGTGGCGACCTCCAGCCTCGAACCCAAGGACCGCGAACGCCGGAAGTGCAACATCTGACGCACGCGCCCAGTATCCGCCCAGGTCTTATCGCCGCACGAGGGACATGCCTCAGAACCCTTGCCGTCCACAATCACCCGCTCGGTGTGATTGCAAGCCGCACACAGCCGCCAGGATTCCACCAGGGGCGCGGTACGACTTCCAAGGTCCACCTCATCAATCTGCACCCGCCGTCCTTCCGCGTAGAAGGTGTTGAATGGTGCCAACTCGCGGATAGCCACACTCGCTGGGCGCATGTACTCATAGGCCTCGTAGCGTCGCTTGCCGTCGCTCTCGTGGCTGACCACCGACTCCAGGATCACCCCCGGTTCGGGGAAGGCGTAGTTCGGCAATACCCCCGCATCCGTCAGTAGGTTGAGCGGGTACTTCGCCCCCAGGGCCCGATTCAGCCGGCTGAGCATGCGCCGTGACTCCTCAAGCTCCGCCTTGGTCTCCTCAGGGTTGTCGAAGCGCTCTGGATGACTCTCCACTAGCTTCGCCCGTTCGCGTGCCTTGTCCGCTTCACGCGAAAGCGCCTGACGCTCCTTGCGCACCTCATCAAAGGCCTTCCAAACGTCATCCTTCACGTTGTCAGAGTGACCGTACTGGCGCACGGCTTCGCGGTTATCCGCCCCAAGGTCCTTCTCGGGGAAGCGTGCCAGGAAGGACTCACACAGGCGGACCTTGTGCTCCTCGTAGTAGGTCAGGAAGCGCCCCGGGAACTCTTCGGCGGAGGTACCCGACAGGATGCTCGCCACCTGTTTGGGCAATCTCGTGGCCTGCTTGTCCGCATAGGCCCAGGCATCCATGGCATGCGCCACCAGCTGCCGCTTCAGCATTTCTGGCGCGTCCAAGAAGCACCCAGGCGGGTCCACCGCCCCTTCCAACATCAAGCTCGGTTCCGAATGGAAGTACAGGTCATGGGGCCGTGACACCGCCAGAGTCATACAGAAGGCGTTGCCATCCTTACGACCAGCCCGCCCCACCCGCTGCAGGTACATGGAAGTCGTCGGCGGCACCGAGCACAGCAGCACGCTCGATAGGTCCCCGATGTCGATCCCCATTTCAAGCGTTGGCGTACACACAAGCAGGTTCGGTGCAGCAGGCTCGTTACCCGCCTTGAAACGTTCCTCGAGCCTCTCCCGAGGCACGCGCTCCAGCAATCCCGTGTGCTCCTCCGAGAACACACGCGCAATCCGCCCGGACCTGTAGATACGGGTGTAGAAGGTATCGGCCATGACCTCTGCCGTTCCCCAGACACCCGCGCAACGGTACTTGGTGCAGGGCTGTCCCTCCCACTGCTCGACCTCACCCATGGACACCCGATGGGCGTCCCTGCATTCCGAGCAGCGCAGCTCGCGCACCTCAGCCACCAGGGTCAAGGCAGCGGGGTTCACGCCCCAGACATCCTCGCCGCCAGTCTCCGTGGGCAGCACCTGAAAAAGCTCTGCCCGGCACAGCACGCGCACAGCCTCGCGGTACAGCTGTTCTATGCCCGGATCGGCCGGCACCACGCCCAAGGTCCTAGCAGCCCAGTCCTTGTACCAAGTCAGGTTCTGGCGCTCACTACCGAACACATCGCAAGCCGAGCGATTGCCAGCGGTCGGCTTTTTAGCCAAAAGGAAGCGCGGGTAAACCGACGAGGGCCCGAACACCGACACGCAGGGGTTTTTCTTCTTCGACAGCAGGTAGGAGTTGCCACGGCTGCGCGCATAGGCCTCCAGCCAACCGTGAAATACCCCGCCCCGGTGCCGCGTGCGCGACACGAGCCCCGCCAGGAAGTACTGCGCTTGGTCCCGGGTCAGCTCGCCTTGCAGGGACTGCAGAAACCCATCCTCTGTGGCCAACAGCGCCAGCTCATCCGCCGCCGCCCCCAGTCCCTTCCCATCCAACTCCACCGTGGAACAACCCACCTTCTGCAAGCTGCGCCCCGCACGCACACTCAACCCAAACTCAAACGTCGCCTCCATGGACAGTCGTTCGCCCAGCCAGCGCTCCATGTTGGGCAGCATGCGCGTCCCGCCCTGCTCCAAAAACTGCTGGAACTCCGGATGATCCCGCAAGTCATGGGGCATCAAGTCCGGTACGGCCTGAGCCATGCCGTACTTCTTGATGGCATGCCCCAGCAGACTATGTCCCAGGTCCTTGAGTGGCGCCTGCCCGCCCTCCGTGGCGAGCAGATCCTGAATCATG
>CALEMP010000221.1 GCA_937910685.1 uncultured bacterium | reverse complement strand
GACGTTGAGTTGGTTTGGGGACTGGTCATGGGACTGCTGTGAGGATACGGAAAAAGGGAGTTGATCGTGAGGAGTTCTCCTAGCACCTCGGGGAATGGACGCCCTGGGGTTCACTGGGCAGGGTTAGCGGCTCACTCTTCTTTCCAAATGTGCACGGTCACCTGACCTTCCTGGGTGACCCAGCCCCGAAACATGCCCGGGGTGTTGAAGGGGGTGGTGAAGCGGCCTTCCCCGTCCAGGGCGATCACTCCTCCGGTGCCACCGAGGTCCGTGAGTTCCCCGTAAATTGCCTGGGAGGCGGCCTCTTTCAAACTCTGGCCCCCGAAGCGCATGCGCCCAGCGATGCTGGAGGCAATCGCTCCGCGGATGAAGAACTCTCCCCAACCCGTGGCAGAAACCGCGCAAACCCCGTCCTGGGCCCAGGTTCCCGCCCCAATGATCGGCGAGTCACCTACCCGGCCCCAGCGCTTGGCAGTCATGCCCCCGGTGGAGGTGCCCGCCGCCAAGTGTCCGGCCCCGTCCAGGGCCACGCATCCCACAGTCCCGTGCTTGGAATCCGACAGCTGTTGTTCCAGGGCTTCTTTGCGTCCTTCCGTGTGGAAGAATTCGTTGGGCACCGTTTCAAGACCTTGCTGCTTGGCGAAGGCATCTGCGCCGCTTCCGGCCAACAACACATGTTCGCTTTTTTCCATCACCGCCCGGGCGGCAAGGATTGGATGGCGCACGCCCATGACCCCAGCTACCGCTCCGGCCCGGGGCCCCTCGCCGTCCATCAGGGAGGCGTCCAACTCGCAGGTACCGCGGGCGCTGAACACAGCCCCGTGCCCCGCATTGAAGAGCGGGGAATCCTCAAGGGGTAGGATCGTGGCGCTGACCGCATCGAGGGCGCTGCCACCTTCGGAGAGGATCGCGTGGCCCGCCAGCAGGGCCGTGCGCAGGGCGGCTCGGTATTTCGCTTCAAGTTCGGGAGTCATCTTTGCCCGGTCGATGACCCCTGCGCCCCCGTGCACCACCAATACCGCTCGCTCGGGTTGCGTGAAATCCTTATTGCTGGTCACCCCGCATGCGGTGCAAAGTCCAAGGACCAGAAGGCAGAGGGTCCACGTTCTGGGCTGGGTGTTTTTCTTGCCAATAGAGTTAGTGTGCATGATGCGGAGAGCGGAACTTGTGGAGAAGATGAAAGGCCAGCAGCAGCACGAGAGCTGCGGCAAAAAAGGAAGCTACAGGCCCGGCCTCGGCATGCAAGTGATCTTGGACCACGGCTCTTGGGGAGATCCCAAATTGCTGGTGCAACCAGCCCAGGACAAGACCCGCCAGCACTGCACCTGACGCGATCGAGCTCAGGTAGAGCAGGGTCGCGCGCAGGCCTAAGAGTCCGCGCACCACCGCAAGGGTAGCCAGGTTGGTGGCCGGGCCCGCCAGCAGGAAAACCAGAGCGGCTCCCGGATCCATTCCCTTGGCCACGAGTGCCGCAGCCAAGGGCGTGCTTGCGGTGGCGCAGACATAGACCGGCACCCCCGCGATCAGTGCCAAGCTGTATTGGGCCACAAGGGAAGTGCCGCCCCCGAGTAAGTCATCGGGCAATAACGCCCCCGCCAGTCCTGCCAGCACCAAGCCGATGCTGAGCCAAAAGGCCAGATCTGCGCTCAAGGGGCCGGCGGCCTTGCGCAGGCTGCGCAGAATGAGCGGCCCAGATGGTTCAGGCAAATCATCCCCGCAGCAATCGGGCTCTTCGGTGGCGCAATGGGCCTTGGGGATCTCGCTGGCATCCTCCTTGTCCGAGGGTGCGCTTCCTCCAAACTTCGAAACAAGGATGCCGGTTCCAATGGCGCTGACCACCGCTGCAATGGGCCGCACCAGGGTGGTGATCGGATCAAAGAGGGCCCAGGTGGTGGAGATCGAGTCCACTCCGGTTTCAGGGGTGCTGACCAGGAAGGCGGCGGTGGGGCCGCGGCCGGCTCCGGTGCGCCGCAGGGTGGCAGCGGCGGGTAGCACCGAGCATGAACAAAGGGGCAGGGGCGCACCGATCAGGGCGGCCTTGATGGTGGCGGAGATTCGTTCCCCGGCCAAGTGTCGTTCGATCAGGCCCTGGGGAATCAATTCCTCCATCAGGCCCGCTAGTAAGAGCCCCAAGAGTATCCAGCCTGAGCTTGCAAGCAAAACCTGCCAGGTGGCCTCGACC
>CALEMP010000220.1 GCA_937910685.1 uncultured bacterium | reverse complement strand
ATCACTACCTGGGGCACCACCCCAGAGTTCAACATGGGTTTGGATGAAGCTCTCCTCTTGGAAGGCGATCAACCAACCCTGCGCCTTTACACCTGGTCTCCCGACGCCCTCAGCTTGGGCTGGTTCCAAAAAACCAGCGAGGTGAGCGGCATCGGCTCCGCCAGCAGCACCGTGCGCCGCTTGACCGGAGGCGGCGCGATTCACCACGAGGGGGAATTGACTTTTTCCCTCTGCTGTCCCCAGACCCACCCCCTCTACCGGGGACCGGTGGGCCCAAGTTACGCGCGCATCCACGGAGCCGTCATCTTGGCCCTACGCCAGATTGGTCTGCCAGCGCGCTTGCGGGGCGAAGGCTCCCTGACATCAGACGATCCCGCAAGCGGCATGTGCTTCCACCATTCCACCCCCTTAGATGTGGAATGGAATGGTCGCAAGGGAGTCGGCTCGGCCCAACGGCGCAAGGGCGGGCGCGTCTTGCACCACGGCTCAATCAAAGTCACGAACACACCCCTCGAAGGCAACATCGCGACCTTCGAGCAAGCGACCGAATCGCATACGGCCCAGTCCTTCGCGCCCTTGCTTCTGGATCACATGCGCCAACACCTAGGCCTGCACTTGATCCCCGGAGTTCCAAGTCCAGAGGAACGGGAACGCGCCGCGGAATTGGGAGCGCGCTACACCACCGACGAGTGGGTCCATCAGCGCTAGGGGGCGAGGCGCGTTCGTTGGATGCCTAGAAGTGGTAGACCAGGCCCACTAGCACGGCCCTGTCGAAGTCCTTTTCATCACCGATCGCTACTTGGTACGCGCCGCGCACGACCCAGCTTTGGGTCACACTGTGGCTGAGACCGAGCAACACTTCGGCTGTGTCACGTCCGTCAAGTTCCCCGTGGAGAACAGTGCGGCCCGTGTACTCCAACATCACGCTGGTGAGCCCAATCGGGGAATGGTCGGTGCTGTGATCGTGGGAGTCAGAGTTCGCCTGGCCGTCGAGGGGGAACGAGTAAGCCAGGGCGCCTGCGTAGAAGAGCTCTAGGTCCTCGCTCTCGAACCCATGCTCGGTGCCGACCTGCACGCTCGCTTGCAGTCTGTTTCCAAGGTTGAACCAAGCCGAGAAGGAGGGAGCGCCCCCGACTTCACCGCTCCCAAGACCCTTACTCTCGGAGCCGCTGGGCAAAGCAACCTCCAGGTTGCTGGAGAGCAAAAAATCCGGGGACTCGACCAGCAGTAAGCGTAGGCCAACCGCCAGATCCCCCAAGCCAGACGGCGTTTGACCGTCACCCAAAGACAGGTGTTCGTATGGGGCTTCGAGCACCAATCCAATCCTGCGCGTCAGGGCCCATTCGAGCTCCATGGCTAGTTCGATCTCATCGTCTTCCGGTCCTCTCGACGTCCGGAAGTCGAGGAAAACGTCGCGGTCCAGAAAGGCCGGCTCAAGACCAAAGCCGTGCACGTAGGGGGATTCATGCTGGCTCTCGTGATGATCCGGCCAAGGCTCCAACCAGCCCCCGCCCTCGGAGCTTGCCTGGGCTACGGGGTGCGCGGGCTGCGTTGCCTGCCGGCCTTGGGGGCTAACGCACCCAGCAAGAAGGAGCCCTACTAAGCAGGCACTGAGCACTTGGGGGTGGTGGGGAGTCGTCATAAGGCGCTCTAACAGGAAGGCACTCAGCACTTGGGGTCGGTGGGAAGTCGTCATGATGAGCGACACCTTATCGACAATGGATATGCATTTGCAATAGTTAGCAAACAAAAGTACTGTATATTCCATGATCCGAATGACGCACCAACGGCGAGCGATCCTAGCCGTTCTTGAGCAGGCCAAGCGCCCCCTGAGTCCCCGAGAAATCCATACTGAATCGGTTGCGGACGGAGGCGAAATTAGCCTCACCACGGTCTACCGCACCTTGAAGGCTGTACTCGAAGCTGGCCGAATCGTGGCGGTCGAGTTTGTCGGTCAGCCCCCCCGTTACGAGCTATCGGGCCTCGGTCACCACCACCACTTTCTCTGCGAAAGCTGCGACCGCTTGTACGACATCCCCGGCTGCCCGGGCTCGTTTGAAGGCCTGGCTCCTACGGGTTTTGCGGTCAAGCGCCACGACCTGCTGCTGCTCGGGCAATGCGCCTCCTGCGCCTGACTCGCCTGACGTTACCGCTCCGGCGAAGGCGGTCAAGTAGACCTCTTCTAGGTTCGGGTGCACCGGCTCAAGACCTGCGAGGCAAGCGGCTTGCTGGCCGCTCACTTCTCTTATTGACCGGCGGTTACACCACTGCCAATCCCTGTTCCCCCCAAGCCCCCTCCCTCTCAGAAACCCTAAGCCGAGGCCCGAGTTGGACGCCCATCAGGTATAACCAAAACACTGCGGTCCTTGGCACCGTTACCGGACCACTTCTGTCCATTCTGGGCCTGCCGTGGATGTGATTGGACATAGTGACCGTTGAAAGGAATGCAATGCGAATCAAACTAAACCCTGACCAAATTGAAAAGGGCTTTACTGCCCTCAACGAAGGCGCTGCAGAGTGCTGGACTCTTGAGAATGCGAAGTTGCACAGAGAGTTCGTTTTTGAGAATTTCGTGCAGGCTTTTGGTTTCATGACCAAAGTAGCCCTACTAGCACAAGAGATGGACCATCACCCGAACTGGGAGAATGTATTCAATCGAGTCACCATCGCTTTGACCACGCACGATGTGGGCGGCATCTCCTCTCTTGATTTTGAGCTTGCCCACAAGATCAACGCTGCATTGTGACCTGCATGACCAGCCGTTGAAGACAGACCTCCGTTTCGCTCCGCTACTCTGCGGCTGCTAAACGGCAACCCCGTTAGGAGGGAATGGAACACCGCTACTACGCGGCGTTGGTGCACATCTCAGAAATCGGCATGCATGGCCCCCAACCCAAGTCGTTCAGACAGATACAGAAGCTGACTTAGACATGCCAGTCTGCCCCATCAGCGGTGATCAACGAGCCCAAGCACCGCGCCCCAACCGGGACGGCCGTTCCAGGTCGAACAGAATCCCAAGCAAGTGTTGCTCTTGACCGTCGCCAGGGGACGCCAATAGACCGAATTCGGACGCTCCGAACGGAGGCCATGCTTCAAGGCCTGGGTTGAAATGGACTCGACCATCTGGGTCGGATG
>CALEMP010000219.1 GCA_937910685.1 uncultured bacterium | reverse complement strand
GGCGCCGGGCTGGGAGGCCTTGGGTTTTCGCTCTTAGGCCTTGGCCATCCCCACGCGACGCCCCTGGTGGGCTGGCCCAAGCCAGGCGAAGCCAAGGTTGTTCTGGCGGATCGCTCCCAGGGATTGCTGCTCGTGCTGGATAGGGACTTGATTCCCAAGTGGATTTGGATGGTGCCGCCACCCACTCACCTGGCTCCCGCGCAAAGGGGCATGATCTGGGTGGTTCACTCTCCGGCTGGGCCGGAGAGGCACCGGTCCCTGGTTCTCGTGGACTTGCGGGCAGGGCAGGCATCCCATTCCTGGAACCTCCCGGAAGCCCCCCTGGATCTCCACACGGACGGCCGGGGGCGCGGATGGATCCTTGGGGGCGGTCCGGGGAAATTCAGCCTGCGGGGTTACGAGGAGGGCAATCCAATCCCCTCGATCCATGACTTACCCCTCGGTGTCACGGCTTGCTGGCTGCGGGAGGGCAGGCTGCTATTTCAGGTCGAGGACAGCCTGGGCTGGGTCCGATTGGAGACCCTGGGCGGGGGATTGCCACTGCGGGCGGAGGGTGATTTTCCGCTCGGACAGTTGGAGGTCCTTGATCTCGTGTTGGCTGGGGACGGGATCCTCCTTTTGGGGATCGAGGCCCACACCATGGACCGCCCTCGGCGGGTGGTTCAGCGGCGGCTCTGGGGGGAAGAGCCCTCTTGGGTACAAGGGGTTGGGGCCAAGGCCGAACGCTTGGTGTTGCGAGGCGACTTGGCGGAATCTCTTGAGGCCAGCGAGGCTTGGGTGGTGCATTCCCGCAGTCGGCAGGTCGAGCTGCTGCCCGAGCCAGGTGGGACTGGGTACATGATCGCCACCGGGGATTCGGGGGGCATCCAAGCCCTTGGTGATCTGGATGGCCGGCTCTTGCTGGCTACATCCACATGCCTGCGCCTCTTCAGTCGAGATGGCCAGCTCTTGGTCACCCAGGGGGGCTTCGACCAGCTGGTGGCCCTCTCGGTAATTTAGGCGGCGGGCTGGCGTCCGAGCCGCCCGCTAGGGATCAGGGTCAGGAGTCCTTGACCTGGCGATCGAGCATGGAGATGAACGCCATGGCAGAGTTGCTGAGGTCCGTGCGATCGTTGTCCATGCAGAGCTGGGAGAAGAGGACGACCTTCCGCTTGAACTTAGCGAACTCTATGACGACGGGATCATTGACCCGCTCCTTCGCAGCCTTTCGCTGCTTCAATGCTTCGATCTGGACCTCGTAATCCGAGATGATTTGCTCGTCCGAGCGGCGGGTGTAGGATCGTTTGGTAGTGTCAGTGGAATTGTTCATGGTTGTTGTTTCAGTCTTATGAAGGGGTGAAAAGCCCTGCGCCGATGGGTCGTTGGGCGGCTCTCTGAGGAGCCTCATCCCAAGGCCGACCGTGCTTGCGGGGCTCTTTTTGGTAAGTGCCTTAGGATCGTCCGAACAGTTGGATTGAATAATCCGTAGTTGGGCAACGATTGAGGCTTATTGCTCGCGCCGTGAGGCGCAGTCTTCTTCTTGATTCGCTCTCGCGTGGATCACTCAGGCTTGTGCGCATGCCGCCATTTGGGTGCATACTTTGGTTCGAGTGGGCCTGATGAGAGGTGGCTTAATCGGACATTTCCCGGAGAAAGCGCTCTTGGACATACGGTTTCAGGCCGCATGTGTGATCCTCTTGCATGCAAGTATACCTCTGCTGGGCCCGCTTGTCACCCCCATTGTAGGAAGCCCCGAAACGGAATTGATCTATACGAAGCCCCACGAAAGGCCTCGAAGGGGGTATCCTTGCCCTCTTCGCCGGACTCCGGTGAACCCTGCATAATAGACACACCCGCATAAGGAGAGTAGCCAGCATGCACAATGATGTTGAAAGAGTCCTATTGGACGAAGAGGCCATCCGGGCCGGAATTGACCGCGTGGCAGAAGAAGTGACCACAGCCTTTGAAGGCATGGACTTCACCGTGGTTTCGATTTTGAAAGGTTCCTGTATATTCGCATCGGATCTGATTCGACGCATTCCCATTCCCCTGGAACTGGCCTTCGTCAGTGCCTCCAGCTATGGAGATGGAACCGAGGCCGGTAAGCTGAAGGTTAACTTCCTGCCCGCCGGGAACGAGATCGAAGGGCGTAACATCCTGCTTGTGGATGACATCCTGGACACGGGCCGCACCATGCACACCCTAAAGGATGAGTTCACCTCCCGGGGTGCTGCCATCGTCAAGTCCTGTGTCTTTCTGGACAAGCCCTCTCGTCGAGCGGTGGAGTTCAATGCGGACTTCCGTGCCTTCGAGGTGGAAGATCTCTTCGTTGTAGGCTTCGGCCTCGACTTTGCTGGCCGTTATCGAAACTTGCCCTACGTGGGAGTTTTGCAGCCAGAGGCCCAAGAGCGAGTCGCGCGCAGTGCTGAAGAAGCGCGCATCGCCCAGTCAGCATCTGCCTAGCCCGAGCTCCCCGTGGAACATCTGACCGTGCCCGAGGATAGGGTCGGGCTGGAACTCGATGAGTTCCTGTGCCTGATCTATCCCTTCGTCAACAAAGGCTTCCTGCGTACCCAGGTACGCGAGGGCGCTGTGCTTGTGGATGGGGGGATGTCGAAGCCCAACTACCACTTGTGCGGAAGCGAAGTGATTTCGATTCAGTTCTCTAAGGAGGACATGCCTCGTAAGCCGGTGGCCCCCGCCGAGCCCGTGGAAATCCTCTATGAGGACGATGATGTCTTGGTTGCCAACAAGCCTGCGGGCCTGGCGGTGGAACCCGAGCGCTGGAAGCGGGATGCGAGCTGTGTCAGTGGCGCTTTGCTGCAGGCTGCGGTGGAAAGCAGCGCTGCGAATCAAGATCCGGACGAAACGGGTACGGGAATGCTGGATTTTAGGCCCCGGCTGGTGCATCGCCTAGACAAGGACACTTCGGGGACCCTATTGGTGGCAAAGAACCTCGAAGCCGAACGTTCCTTGCGCACGGCTTTTGATACGGGCGGCATCCAGAAGGACTACTTGGCCCTGGTCGAAGGGGAACACCCGCTCCCGGATGGCGAATGGGACGAAATCAGTGCTGCCATCGGCCTCGATCCGCGTAAGGCGGGGCGTATGCAGGTGGACGAGCAAGAGGGCAAGCCCTCATGTACCCGTGTCACTGTGGAGCAACGCTTCGAAGGCTACACCCTTATGCGTTGTCAGCCCGTCACCGGGCGCACGCATCAGATTCGCGTACACCTCTCTTGGGCGGGTTACCCCTTGATGGTGGACCCCTCTTATGGACGCAGGGATACCTTACTCCTTTCAAATATCAAGCGCGGCTACCGGCCTAAGCGCGGGGTGAGCGAGCGTCCGTTGATTGCTCGCTTGACCCTGCATGCCCGGTCCATCGCTTGGACCGATCCAAAGGACGGTGCAACCAAGCGCTTCGCCGAAGCGCCTTTGCCCGCCGACTATACCCGACTTATCAAACAACTCAGCCGGGTACGACCGGCCAAGAAGTGGCGATCATGAAATTAAAATCTAAACCTCAGGATTTTCGCGTCAAGGAGCTCTTGCGCGAGGACATCATCAAGCCCGCCGGACCCCATCGCGTGTACCGGGTGCAGAAGAAGAAGATCACTTCTTTTGAGGCTGCTGCCGACCTGGCACGGATCCTCGGGGTAACCCCTGCTGACGTTTCCATGGCCGGACTGAAGGACCGCCAAGGAGTGACGGTTCAGCACATGAGCGTGCCCCGGGGTAAGGACGTGGAGATCCGTCAGCCCGATCTGAAGATTGACACGGTTGGCCACTGCAGCGAGCCTCTGAGCCCCGCCGCCTCCCTGGGCAACTCTTTCAGCATCATTGTTCGCGAGCTTTCAGCGCGTCAAGTGACGCGTATGCGCGAGAGCTTGCCCCTGGTTCGAGATCACGGCTATCCGAACTACTTTGACGATCAACGCTTTGGCAACCTGCGCCACCGTCAGGGCTGGATCATGCTCGATTTGATTAGCGGAGACTTGGAGGACGGACTCAAGCGGCTCTTGGCCTCGCTCTCGCCTTTCGATTCCGCTGCCTCTAGGGACGCCAAGGAGGCGATTTGGCGCAGCTGGGGTAACTGGGGTGCCTGTCGCGACCATGCGGGCCGTTACGGCAAACACCACTCGGTCTTCGAGCACCTCCGGCGTTACGACGGGGACTGGGCCGGTGCTTTCCATCGGGTTGCGACCCGCGAGCGGCTGATTCACCTCTATGCCTTCCAGTCGCACCTTTGGAACACGGCGTTGGAGTCATGGTTCGAACAGACACTCAACCCACGGGAGCGCTTCGCGGTGCAATCACGCGAGAGCCGTTTGATTTTCCCTCGACAAAAAGTAGATTTCCCCGAGGCTTGGAACGGCACTTTCCCCTTGCCCGGTCCGCGCCTTTCGGAGGTCAAAGATCCCGAGCAGCTGCGGCACTTGCGACTTGCTTTGGCTCAACACAAATTGAGTCCCGATGATTTGATCGTTGAGGGTGTACCCGGCTTTGGCCTGAAGCACGAGGAGCGACCGTTGATGATCATGCCCCAAAACCTCAAGGTCCGTTCCGCAGGACAAGGGGAAGGTGGAGAGGACGACCATGTGGCGGAGTTGAGCTTCGATCTGCCTCGGGGTGCCTACGCCACCATGCTAGTGCGCTGTTTGGTGGGCGCCACGGCAGGCCAGTACGAAGACGGGCCCCAGCGCTCGATTCCCGGCCGCGGTGATTCCAGGCATCCTAGTGGTGGTGGATTCGATCGCGAGCATGGCCGTGGTGGCTATGAACACGCTGGCGGCGGCGGTTACCAAGGCGGTGGCGGTGGTTACCAAGGTGGCGGAGGCCAACGCTCCAGCGGCGGTTACCAAGGCGGTGGCGG
>CALEMP010000218.1 GCA_937910685.1 uncultured bacterium | reverse complement strand
CCACCAACGGCGTGACGGTGATGTTCCGGTAGAGCTACCGGGGAGTTGCTGGGGATCAATCTGCCTGGTGGAAGAGGGGTTTGGGGGCTGTAGAGGGGCCATAGAAATAAACCCTGGAATATGTGTCCTAAACGAGGGAGTTGCGACTTCTAGGGATGTCCCAGCTGCGCGGCTCTTTGAGGCGTGGTGCTTGGCTCTCCTTTTCCCCGTTTACCCCTGGCCGCTTCCATGTTGATTTCCCCTCGTATTGCTGTTTGTGCTTTGACTGTTTGTTCTTCCCTCTTGCTGGCGGGGGTGGCTGGAGCGCAGTCAGGGCTTACCGTCCAACTCCGATACACCCTGGATGGCGACGCGCCGGGGGACTTCTTCGGTACTGGACTCAGCTCGGCAGACGATTTGGACCACGACGGTCTTCCAGACTTTTGCGTCGGGTCAGGCCAGGGCTGCGCCGGCCTCGGCTACGTGCGGGCATTTCGAGGTCTTGATGGAGCGACTCTGTGGACACGCGTTCACACTGGATCGAACTGTGATCACTTTGGGCAATGTGTAGAGCTCGTGGGTGACATGGACGGGGATGGCCTTTCGGACCTCGCCGTCGGTGCACCGCAGACGAACTGGAACTGCGGCAAGGCGTATCTGATCTCCACTCAGACTCTAGCGCCCATCCATACCTTCAACGGTGCGTGCTCCGCACCTGACGATCGCTTTGGCAGCAGTGTCGGGCGACTGGGTGACATCACCGGGGACGGCGTGCCGGAGTTCACTATCGTGGCCTCTTCCGCGGACCCCCTACCCGGTCACTACATCGGCACCATTCAGTGCTTCAATGGAGCGACGGGGCAGGCGCTCTGGCAGGCAAATGGTACCCAGAGCTATGACTACGCTAGGCAGAAGCTCGGCAAGGACATTAACGGCGACGGGGTGCAAGAGGTGACTTGGCACTCCGGTCAACATGGCTTCTCCCCCGTAGGGCCAGGTTTCATCCGCCTTCACGACGGCGCCACGGGTATCGTCCTTCACCAGGTGAGCGGAGTCAACGTGGACGATCACTTCGGCGATCAGTGGACCCTCCTCGGCGACGTTACGGGTGACGGCGTTTACGACATGGTCGTTGGGGTGCCCAACGGCGACACGTTCGGTCCTGACCAAGGAGAGATCCAGGTCCTCTCCGGCGTAGATGGGTCCTTGGTGTATAGCGTGCCCGTGCCCGCGGGGAATCCAAACCACGGCTGGGGCGGCGAGTCCGGCGGATCGATGTGCGAGCTCCCCGACATCGATCAGGACGGCTTTCCGGACTTCGCTTGCGGCTTCGGGTATGCCTTTGACCCCGCTGTCGGCTCATCGAAAGTAAGCGGGGCGGTGGGTATCTACTCGGGAGCGAGCGGCGCGTTACTGGAAACCCTGGTTGGTGAACAAGATGGCGACCTTTTTGGATACCAGGTACGACTGGTGACAAACCTCACTGGAGCTGGAACGACGAGCCTGATCGTCTCGGCCATTGGGCATGACAAGGGCCGGATCTACGTCTACGACTTTCCGGACCCCGACTGCAACGGCAACGGCATCCCCGACTCGGACGACATCGCCAACGGCAGCCTCGACTGCAACCTGAACGGCACCCCGGATGAATGCGAACTCGCGCTCGATCCTTCATTGGACTGGGATGGGAATGGTGTGCTGGATTCCTGCGCAGGCGGAGGCCCGAGCTATTGCTTCGGCAACATCAATGCGGCTGGCAATGTCGGCAGCATCGAAGCCTCTGGTTCGCCCTTGATTATTGACAACAACCTGACCCTCTCAAGTCATAACCTGCCGATTGGCCAGCCTGGCTACTACCTCTTCAGCGCGAACAGCGCCTATGTGAATCCCTTCGGTGGCGGCGCTGGCGTTTTGTGCCTGGGTGCACCGATTCGTCGGCTGAATCACCTGGCTGGGTATCCGGTGCTGTTTGTCAACGCGGCGGGAGATGTGAGCTTGACGCTTGATCTTGGAAACCTGCCAGGGACCATTCTGGCACCTGGTGACATCTACATCTTCCAGCTCTGGCACCGTGAGAACGATCCGGTGACTGGGAATCCCACAGCCAACACAACGGACTCGATGCGGTTGATGTTCCGGTAGAGCTGCAGTCGAAACTCCAGCCACCTGGAGTGGCCCTGGATGGTGCCTAAAACGCTTGGTCAAACGAGAGGCGTCGGGCTAGCTGATGGCGTGATCCTTCTGTCGGCGCAGGAGGTGAACTTCGATTCTTCCGTGTGGTACGAAGTTGTTCATATCTGGTATACTCCAGGTGTTCCGCCCGCACTCGCCGGCGAGGGTTTTCTTTCTCGTTGGCTCGCGGCTTTTCTCCACTTTGATTTTCTTATGTTGAATTCTATGTATCGCTTAGTTTCTCTTTTTGGGTCCTCATTCCTCCTCAGTGTCATGCTGCCTACTGGTGCGTTTGCGCAGGGAGTGGGGGACAACTACTGCACCACCTCGTCCAACTCCGTTGGTTCAGGGGCATTGATATCTGCAAACGGGTCCACGGGCCTGATTCAGAATGACCTTATTCTTCGAGCCGACCAGCTGCCTCCCGGGCAGTTTGGGATTTTCTTCTACGGGCCTTCACAAATTTCCGTGCCGTTTGGCAACGGGGTCATTTGCGTTGCAGCCGGGAGCTCTGGTTTGTTTCGTTTGTCCCCAGCCGCCTTTTCGGGGGGGGCTGGAGTGATCACTCACAACCTTGACATTTCGACACCGCCGATGACATCGGGGCTGATCATGGCGGGTTCCACCTGGAATTTTCAGGCCTGGTATCGCGATCCTGTCGCAGGTGGTGCGATGTACAACTTCTCAAACGGGCTTGAGGTGCAATTCTCCTCCGGTGCGGATGCGTATGGAGATATGGTGCGCATTCCCGCCGGTTCGTTTCAAATGGGGCGGCATGTGGGGCATGGCAATGCGAATGAGCTGCCCAGGCACTCGGTTTCTTTGGACACTTTCTACATGGGCGTGCTGGAGATCACCAACCAGCAGTACGTGGACTTCTTGACCAGCTCGATGGATCAGGGTCAAGTGAGTGTCTTGTATAGTGGAGCCGTGTATCAAGTTGGCAGTGCAGGGGAAGCCTTGTGCGATACGGATAGCATCTCTTGGAAGAGTATCAGTAACGTTACCTGGGATGGCTCTGTGTTCGGTGTGAAGAGCGGCAAGGCGGACCACCCGGTGGTGTTTGTGAGCTGGTATGGCGCGTGCGTCTATGCAAACTGGAGAAGTCGCATGGTCGGTCTGACTCCATGCTACAACGAGACGACCTGGGAGTGCGATTACAGTGCTGATGGGTATCGACTGCCAACTGAGGCGGAGTGGGAGTATGCTGCGAGGGGTGGCAATCACAGTCCCTACCAAGCCTACCCCTTCGGCGACACGATTAGTGGAGTGCAGGCAAACTATAATGGGTCTGGAGATCCGTGGGACTTGCTCGGCATTCCTGAGACAACTCCCGCTGGATACTATGATGGGAATCAAGGGCCGGGTGGAGTAGACATGGCCAATGGCTATGGCCTCTATGACATGGCAGGCAATGTGTGGGAATGGTGTGCAGACTGGTATGGACCCTACTCTGCAGGCTCAAGTGTCAACCCGAGAGGCCCGGCCACAGGCTTGCAGCGTACCGGTCGAGGCGGCAGTTGCATTGACTTGACCCCGACTCTGCGGTCGGCACGGCGCGGCTTTTCCAACCCTTCTTACTGGTGTTCACGGCTTGGTATGCGCCTTGTCGCTAAGCAGCCCTAGGCAGAGCAGGCTGGACGGGTGGGAATCACCTGAAGAGCGAACTCACTTGCTTGTAGTGTTTGCGGTGGCCTTGAATCGGCGAGCCCGACCAAGTTCAGCGCGGTACGCAATCGTCAAGAAAAGAGCCCCCGGCCGCTTGCGCATCCGGGGGCTCCACTCATCCACCCGGCCATGAAACGCGGGCCGGCGAACTCCCACTCTGGAGGCGGCTTCGTCACTCTGGTGGCTTCCAGCTTCTTCTCGGTTGGTTCTGGCTGCACCTTCCACCTGGCGGCGAATAATGGCCCGGCACTCCAGTGGGGCTTCTTTTTGGTGT
>CALEMP010000217.1 GCA_937910685.1 uncultured bacterium | reverse complement strand
ACCCCGAAGCTGATGGTGGGGGGGCAAATGGAGTCTTGCAGACCAACGCCCATGTAGGTTGGGCACTTGATCCGATCAGCTAGGTTGACCGTGTCAAAGTAGCTCAAGGTCTTGAGCATGTCCTTGAAGTTGCGGCCCTCTTTGGCCGCGAGCCATTCCTCCATCTCGTCCCCCTCTTCCCGGGTAAGGGTGAAGTAGGTCTCCCAACTGCCGAGCCATGGGATGTCTGCTACGCAGTAGTCGATGCGCTGATCCAGGGCGGCCGTTGCAAAACTCATCCCGCCACCTTGGCTTCCGCCCCAGATGCCGATCTGATTTTGATCCACATCATCCCGTGAGCACAGGTAGTCCACGGCTCGCACGCAGTCCATGTAAGCGCCCCGGTAAAAGTACTCCTGCTTGTCGTCCAACCCGCGCAACCAGTAGTCCACAGGGCTTCCGGGCACGTCGTCTGTGCTGTTCCCGTGGGCCCTGATATTGAAGGAGAAGATGATCGAATCCGCGCTGATGCCGATGGGCTGCATGTTCTGGGTGTAGCCGGGCACCCGCAAGAGCGTAGGGAATGGTCCAGGCCCTTTTGGAACCTCCAGCCAACCGCGCACGAGGACCCCTCCCAAGCTGCGCATACTGACTTCGTAGAGGTCGCAGGGTGCCTCTGCAGGATTATCACGGGGTTCACATTCAAACTCCGGATCGACCTTCTTCAGGTCACTCAGGGTCCGTTTCCAGAACTTCTTGAAGTCGCGCTCGCGGGTGAGCTTGGTCTGTACCTTGGCCGCTCCGGCCCCGACCCGGATCGATTTCACAATCTCTTGCCCCGAACCGTCCACCACTACCTCGCAGCTAACCATTGCGAAGCCAGGTTTTTTGAACGGAAGCTCAAACCCAAAGGTCTGAACCCCATGGGGCTCAATCTCGATGCTGGTTTTTTCCGGCGGCGCAGGCAGATCTGCCACGGTCTTGTAGGACCACTCTAGGGTCGCAACGAGCTTTTCCTTGGAGCGGTTCTCGACCTCCGCCTCGAAGAACACACTCTTGCCAACTTCCACCATTCCGCCCTCTTCGCTGGTGGTCAACTGCAGCTTGGGGGGCAGGGTGGCCTGTGCATCAATTGCTGGAGTGGTCTGGACCGCGAAGGGTAGGCACAGCAGGCCAATCAGAGTGGGTGTATTCATGAGTTCAGTTTAGGTTCCGAATGAGGTGTAGGGTGAAACTTGTTCACTCTATTGGACCCAAGTGCACCAGCAGTCTCCATACTGTTCCCCATGGCAGAACTTGACCTGATCACGATGGTAATCTTGACGGGCGCCGCTTTCATTGGTGCGACGATTTCAGGATTCTTGGGCATGGGCGGAGGGATTTTTCTCCTGGTCGTGTTGTTCCTTTGCGGGCTTGATGCGGCGGTGGTGATTCCGGTGCATGCTTTGATTCAGCTGACCTCGAACTCCACCCGGGTCGCGCTGTTTCGTCGGCACGTGCGCTGGTCGGCGCTCTCGGTCTTTGTCCTTTGTGCCCTTCCATTTCCCATTGTCGGGTTGGCGCTAGCTGGCTACCTCGATGCTGAGATGACCCGGGTCATGATTGGCGTGTTGGTGTTGTTTGCCACCTGGAAGCCAAAGGGATGGCGCGTTGGGTGGGGCGAGCGACCCGCGTTCGCCAGCATGGGGGTGATCGCTGGAACCCTTGGTGTCGTGGTGGGGGCCACCGGGCCATTGATCGCCCCGTTTTTCCTGCGCGACGGTTGGGCCAAGGAGGAGATCATTGCCACCAAGGCGGCTTGCCAAATGTTTGTACACGTCCAGAAGATCGTGGTCTTTGGGTTGGTTGGATTTGCCTTTGCAGCTGAGCTTCCCCGGGTGCTTCCCCTTGCCTTTGTGGTCGTACTGGGAACCTGGGTGGGAAAGAAGTTCCTCGCGCACCTGACTGAAGAACAATTCCGTCTGGCCTATCGCTTGGTCTTGACCGGGCTTGCTTTGCGGTTGGTCGCGACTGTCTGGCTCTAGCGTCCGTGTTCGGGAATTCTGACCGTGAGGGGTGCTTCACGGGTGCCGAGCAGCCCGAAGGTCACCGGGTATAGCCCTCAATACTCGAAATGGTGATCCGGGGAGGGGGGGCTTGACTTGAACCTCACGGACCTGAGAACCCTACCGGAATTGTCCATGCTGCTGGCCGGATCCAGACTTGAGGGGTAGACCCCATGGCTGTAACGGTGCCCCAGAACGAGGCATTCTAAGTCTCGGGGTGAGGGCCCGGTACAGCCATAGGGTTTAACGGTGCCTCAGAACGAGGCATCCTAAGTCTCGGGATGAGACATTCTAGTTCTGTTGGGGTGTCTCAATTTGAGACACGGCCAATCGAGAGCCTCATATTGAGACAGTCTCTTGGCCTTTCCGATCGCTTGAGAGGGTATGTGCCTCAAAATGAGACATGCCTCTAAGTGAGCCCCGTTAGGAAGTCTCAATTCGAGTCAACTGCTCTAGCAACGGTTTCGGTCAACGCTAGCGCCTCGATGCGACAGCTCATGTTCAAGACCTTGCCAGGAAGAGTTCCTCACCTTCGGCTTCCTTTTCTTATGACTAGCCTCCCCAATATTTAAAATGGTCCTGCACTCATCCCATCCTGTCTCAGGGACACCCATTCTGACCCGCACCATACAAGCGGGTTGTTTACTTATCGCTCTTGGCCCATTTGCCTTAGCCCAAGATTCTTTACCCCCCCCAGCCGCTGACCCCCAGCCTGCGGTTGAGTCAGCCTCAACTGATGGGAGTTCGGCCGAGAAGGCCGCCGAGACCAACCCTTGGGGTTCTAGGTACTTCCCGAATGTGGAACTGACCAACCACCGGGGAGAGAAGGTGCGCTTCTTCGACGATGTGATCGAAGGCAAGAAGGTGATGATTAACTTCATCTACACCACTTGTGCGGATACTTGTCCTCTGGAAACCGCTCGCCTGACCGAAGTCGCCGAGATTCTGGGCGATCGGGTAGGCGATGATATCTTCTTCTACTCGATCACTATTGACCCCGACCGGGACACTCCCAAAGTGCTGGCAGAATACCGCGAGCGCTTTGGTGTTGGCGAGGGCTGGGACTTTCTTACGGGCAACCAGGAGGACATTCTCCTCTTGCGTAAAAAGCTGGGGCTCTACGTATCCGAAGAGGACAAAGTCGACAGCGACCATAACGTGAACCTGTTGCTGGGCAACCAAGCCACGGGGCAGTGGATGCGCCGTACGCCCTTCGACAACCCCTACGCCCTCGCCGCCCAAATAGGCAGTCGCCTAGGTGACTATCGTCAGGCGCGTATCGGCACCTCTGATTTCGAAGACGCTCCTACTTCACTGCCGAATTTGAGCAAAGCGGAAACCCTGTTCGAATCCCGCTGCGCTGTCTGTCACCGCATTGGCGTGGGCGATGGCCGCGTGCGCATCGGACCCAACTTGCTGGATGTGACGATCCGCCGTGAAAAACCCTGGCTCCGACGCTGGCTTCTAGAGCCCGATAAGGTACTGGAAGAGGGCGACCCGATCGCTATCGGCCTTCGCGCAGCCTTCAACGATGTCGCCATGCCCAACCTGGGCCTTAGTAAGCAGGAGTCTGCCATGTTGGTGGACTTTTTAGAAACCGAAGGCCGGCGGGTGGCAAAGGTCGAGGGCAATGCGGTGCTGACCGAACTCAAAGACAAGCCTTTGATGGAGTGCTGCGAGAAGGAAAACCTGGGCACCATCAGTGAAGATGGGGTTGCCGACGATGTTAGCGGCGACAATGCCAGCAACAGCGTCGTAGCCGCAGTCGTAGCCGCAGACGAGGAGGAAGAGCGAGCTCCGGTTGAGCACAAGGAGAGCAATTTGCCTTTCTGGTTAGGCAGCGCGTTTGCCACGATAGCTATGCTCCTGCCGAGGATCAAGCGCTAGGAAACCAAGAGAAACGCGGAGAAGATCGTACCCCTCCCGGGTGGATCAGTTGGATTTACGCCGCCTCAACCATTCACGGGAGAACGCTTTACAGAGACAGGTTCCGAGAGCCTGTCTCTGTGTTTGCGTAAGCTCTGTTGTGAGGGCAAGTTGTACGGCGTTTTTCCGTACTCGGAGTGGGAGCAAGTGCGAACGAATGAGCAGTCGCTGGGTGCACAGCGTCTGAACTAGGTTGCTACTTGCCCGGCGATAAGGAGTAGTGACGATCTCGGCCCTTGCGGTTGGTTGTGACCGCCTTGATCTAGCGCCCGTACAGTGGAATTCTGACCGCGAGGGGTGCTTCACGGGTGACGAGTACTTCAAAAGTCACCGGGGCATAGCCCTCAATCCCCGAAATGGTGATCCGGTAGGGACCATCCCCGGTGAAGACCAGTGACTGTCCCTGCCTCATGCGAAGGCTGCCTTGTCTTCCGAGGGGCTTGATCTCAACCCCACGGACCTGAGAACCCCACCGGAATTGTCCATGATCCTGGCCGGTGCTTCAGAACGAGAAACCCTAGTTCTATTTGGTGTGCCAATTTGAGACACCGCCAGTCGAGAGTTTCATAATGAGACAGTTTATAGGCCTCAGCGCCCGTTCTAGGAGGTAAGTGAATCAATGTGAGACATGCATCTAACTGAGTCAAGTTAGGAAGACCTAATTCTGATCTACTCCTGAAGCAACGGGTTCGGTCAGCGCTAGCGCAGCAATGCGACAGCTCATGTTCAAGACCTTGCCAGGAAGTGCCCCTCACCTTCGACTTCCTTTTTTCTATGAATGACGCTCCCCCCCAAAAATTAAAATGGTTCTATCCTCTTCCAATCCTGCCTCAAGGAAACCCTTTATGACCCGCACCATGCAAGCGGGTTGCCTAGTCATAGCCAGCGTAAGCTTCGGCTATGGCTTCCTTTATACTGGACCCCCTCCAGGCGACCCTTCGGCCTGGAACGATCTCGTAATCGGGACCCACCACACCGATGGGCCCGAACACATGAACCACGGCACCTTCGAGGGAGGTGCGACCGGCACCAAGGCCGATGTCATTGCCAACAACGTCCGCGATGGCTCATTCTCTGGAGGCGGTGGCTTCGATGTTCCCAGTGGAGGTCCCCCGAGCCCCGACTTTGGAGCCGAAAAGTTCACCATGAAAATGCTGCGCTTTGAGGAGTTCGGACTCAAGCCCATGGAAACCACGTATGCGGCAGGCAGCCCCCTTCCGCCTCCCTTCAATTCAGATGCCGGATGCTGCCCCGACGGGCAGGCTCTGGACGACTTTATGAGCCAACCGATCTACCCGGAGCCCACCTGCTACGCAAACGACATCGACCAGAACCCCTGGAAGACAGAGATTGAGGCCTACCTGGGCCACACCCTGGCAACTGCCCCCTGCGATGGCCGTCCCGTGGGAGAGGGCTGGTCCCACCAGCGTTGGGATGAATTCCCCCCGCAGGAATACTTCATTACCGCTCAAAATGGCGCGCGTGATAACACCGGCTTTCGCGATACCTATCAGAGGCACGGATACAGTCACAACGGCGACGGTACCACCACTGATACAGGCTTCAGCGAATTCGGACCCGGCGGTCTGTACCACAACACTGCCGGCCTGCCGAGCACTGATGGCACGACTGAAGGCATCCCGGTTCAATACCACCCCAACATGCCCGTCCAGGCCGAAGAAACCGTTTGGACTTTTGACGGCACCTTCCCCCCCAAGCTGCTCACCTCCTGCTATGGCAAGCCCTTGGTGATGCGGCACTACAACACCCTTCCCATCGACGTCTCCGCCAACCGGGGCTTTGGTGCGCACACAATTTCGACTCACGAACACAATGGGCACAACCCGGCGGAGAGCGATGGGTATGCCAACGCTTTCTTCTTCCCGGGTCAGTTCTATGACTATCGCTGGCCGATGATTCTGGCGGGCACCGACTCGATCAACACGGACGCTTCGGACCCCCGCGCGGGCTGCCCGGACGGCAACGGCGGTATCACCAATATCCCTGGCGACTACCGCGAGACAATGAGCACCCACTGGTTCCACGACCACATGCTCGATTTCACGGCCCAAAACGTCTACAAGGGCAACGCGGCGATGATGAACTACTACTCATCCATGGACCGAGGCAACGAGGCCCTAGACGATGGGGTCAACCTGCGCCTTCCCAGTGGCAGCAGTTTGGATTGGGGCAACCGGGATTATGATGTGAACCTTTCTCTAGCCGGTAAGACCTGGGACGAAGAGGGGCAGCTGTGGTACAACCCCTTCCAGAACGATGGCATGATTGGCGACATGATGTTGACCAACTGGTGCTACAACCCCTACATGGATGTGCGTGCGCGTAAATATCGTTTTCGCATCCTGAATGCTTCGGTGGCGCGCTACATCAAATTGGCACTGGTCCAAGAAGTGCAAGGTACGGGCGGCCAGATGCAAGGCCCAGCCGGTTCGGGAGTTTCCTACAACCGAATCCCTTTTCACATGATCGCCAACTGCGGCAACATCATGGCCCACGCGATCCCCATGGATGGCACGAATGGCTTACACCTTGGCGAACTGCCGGTGCAATCTATTGCTGAACGCTTTGACATCATCGTGGACTTCAGTCAGTGCGCCCCGGGCGAAAAGGTCTATATGGTCAACCTACTGGAGCACAAGGGCGGCCGCCGTCCGGAAGATCCGATCAACCTAGCCGATGTGCTATCTGAAACTTACCAGGCGGTCCGAGTGGACCTTGACGGTGACGGAGTCGAGGATATTTGGGATGGGGGCGACCCCTGTGTGGGCCGCTTCTTGGAGTTCCGCGTGAACGCTATGGAACCTGGTCAAGTCGACCTTTCCATGAACCCCGCGGACTATGAGCCTGGCGGACTGGTGATGGTGGAACAACCGAGCTTCACCGCTCAGGAGCTCCAGGACGCCCGGCACCGTGAATTCTCATTCGGGCGCTCTCAAGGCACCGACGAACTCCCCTGGACCATCAAGACTGACGAGGGAGCCTTCAATATGGACCCCCGTCGCTTGTCAGCCGCCCCGAAGATGGGGGATGTGGAAATCTGGACGATCAATAATAACTCTGGTGGCTGGAGTCACCCGGTTCATGTTCACTTCGAAGAGGGCAAGATCCTGAAAAGAGATGGGGTCGCGCCTCCCATATGGGAAGAATTTGCCCGCAAGGATGTCTACCGTGTAGGCCCCGAGGAGTTCGGCGGGCAGTCAGTCGAAATCGCAATCCGCTTTAGGGAGTTCGCTGGCACCTACATGGAGCACTGCCACAACACCACTCACGAGGACACGGCCATGCTCTTGCGCTGGGATATTGAAAATCCCGGTCAGGTCAAGCTGATGCCCTCACCCCTGCCTACCTGGGGTGGCACAGAGTATGTGGATTCCTTCATGCTGGCGAGTGCTCGGACGGGAAGCGGCGGCGGCGCCGGTAACGGCGGCGGCACCGGCGGCGGCACCGGCGGCGGCACTGGCGACGGCACTGGCGACGGCACTGGCGACGGCACTGGCGACGGCACTGGCGACGGCACT
>CALEMP010000216.1 GCA_937910685.1 uncultured bacterium | reverse complement strand
CTGGAGCGCGACACGGATGCCCTGATGGAGCGCACGAAGCTGCGCCCCCTGGTGACCGGCGAGGTCAGCGTGAGCGCGGCTCTTGTGTATGCCGTGGTCCTGGGAGTCCTTGGCGTTGCCGGTTTGGCCCTGCGATTCAACTTGCTCTCGGCCCTGCTTTCCTTGGCGACCCTGGTCAGCTACGTGGCAATCTACACGCCCATGAAGCGGGTCAGCACCACCAACACGGTGGTGGGCGCGGTGGCAGGGGCGGCTCCGCCGGTGCTGGGTTATGCGGCCCTGGCCGGTGATATTGGCCCTTGGGCCTGGTGCATGTTCGCGGTGATCTTCGCTTGGCAGTTCCCGCACTTCTTTGCAATCGCATGGATTTACCGCGAGGACTACCGTCGTGCGGGGCACCGCATGTTGCCTTCCATCGAGAACTCTGACGGCTTGGCCGGACGCCATGGGGCGTACTACGCCATTGCCCTGGTGCCGGTTGCACTGATGCCCATTACCTCTGGATTGGCCGGTTGGACCTATGGCATCGGAGTGACGATACTGTCCCTCGTTTACCTGGCCGCCTCCATTCGCTTTGCTCTTCACGAGGATCACCGGCGCGCTCGCGCTTTGGTCCTGGTTTCACTTGTGTACTTGCCCCTTTGGGCAGTGCTCATCCTAATCGACCCCTTCCTGACTGGATCCGTTCGATGACGACCACAATGACAAGCTACGACCCCGCGGTGGATGCTCCCAAGCACCACCACCCCGTCTATGACTACGACTCGGGCCCCCCCGTGGATCGCGGCAAGTTCGCGATCTGGGTGTTCTTGGGCACCGAGATCATGTTCTTCACCGGCATGATCGGCACCTACATCGTGCTGCGTGCGGGATCGCCGGAATGGCCGAACCCTGCGCACCGATTGGCCGTGGGCATCACCGCCTTCAACACCTTTGTGCTGATCTGTTCGTCGGCCACCGTGGTGGCGGGCCTCTTTGCGGTTCAAAAGGACGACATGGCCGCCCTACGCAAGTGGTGGGGCTTATCAATTCTCTTGGGCGCAGGCTTTGTGGGCATTCAGGCTTATGAGTACGTGCACCTGATTGACCACGGAATGACTCCTAACCAGGACCTGTTCTGGTCGACTTTCTACCTGATGACCGCGCTGCATGGTTTGCACGTAATCATCGGTGTCCTTTGGCTGGCAGTGGCTTATGTCAAGATCCTGCGCGGCGGATACTCCTCTAAGAATTGGGTCGGCCTAGAGCTTGCTGGCCTCTACTGGCACTTTGTTGACTTGGTCTGGGTGCTGCTCTTCACTCTTATCTACCTCATGTAATCCGAGGATTGAAAAATGTCTGAACATCCCCCGCAATTCAGTGTCAAGAAGCTCTGGATCCTCTTGCTGGTGCTCACCGCCGCAGAGGTCATCTACGGCGAAATCGGCAACCGGAATTTCTACGAGCAAAAACTCCTCCTCTGGGGTGGTCTGCTGACCTTTGCTTTCATCAAGGGCTACTACATCTTCCAGTATTTCATGCACATGAAGTACGAGGGAGCGATCGTCAAGGGCAACGTGTGGTTCACCATCCCCTTGGTGGTCTACATGATGATCATGATTTGGCCCGACACCGCTTCTAACGATAAGTTGAACTACGAGATCGCAAACCAGCTGGATCCCTTCACCGGAAAGGTGTCGACGATCATTGAAGGTTCACGCAACATGGTGAACAAGGAATTCCAGCACATGTATGACGACTATGCGGCAACCCACCCGGGCGCCGAGGTCCATGGAACTGGTGGGCACTAGCTCCTCGGGTTCACTCCTGAGGGCCTTGACCCTCGCGTGCTGCGCCGTTTTCCCTGTGGAAGCGGCGTTTGCCGTGGGGGCGATGGCCTTGTGTCCTGGCGCCTCCCAAGGGATAGCGTCGCCGCCGGCTGATTCCGAGATGCGCTTCACCAGCGTGCCCTCCTTTTCATTCACCGAGCGCTCTGGCAAGGCAGTGTCCCTGGAAGATCTTCTGGGCGCTCCCTGGATTGCTATTCCGTTCTATGCCCGCTGCATGGGGCCTTGCCCCTCCATGACTGGCGATCTGCGCGCGCAGGTCTATCCGTTGTTGGAAGGATCCGATGTGCGCATGGTTTCGTTCTCGGTGGACCCGGCCTTCGATACGCCTTTGGTGTTGAATGAATGGGCGGCGCGCTTCACGGTCGCCGATGACCAGTGGCTTTTTCTTACGGGCGACAATGATGTGATGGGGGACTTTGTGCGCGAGGGGCTCAAAGTGGCCCTTGCCCGGAGCGACGATCCGAACTTGGAGCCGGGCCTTGCCATCACCCACGCCACACGGTTGCCGGTGATCGATGGGGAAGGCCGCATTGCTGGCTGGTATGAGTGCGCGGGGGATGATTTTTCCCGGGAAGAACTTTCGGCCAACATGGCTCTCATGGCGGAAAGGGCCTTAGCCCTTTCCAGCTCGGCTGGGCCGAAGGGTTCCCCCTCGGTGCTTCCCGCGGTGAATGCCATCTTGAATGGACTTGCGGGAATCCTCTTAGTGCTGGGGTTATTTGCCATCAAGAACGGCCATAAGGAGCGTCATGCCACCCTGATGCGTTCTGCATTCCTGGTCAGTGCAGTATTCCTTGCCAGCTATATCTACTACCACACGGCGGTCCTGCCCCTGCAAGGCGGTCCCACGCCGTTCAATGGCACTGGGGCCATCAAGGTGGCGTATCTGGTCATGCTGGGGACCCATGTGTTCTTGGCGGCGATCAACCTGCCTATGGTCCTGCGCACCCTGCTGCTGGCCCATCGCGAAGATTGGGACCGTCATCGCTGGTGGGCGCGCATTACCTTCCCGATTTGGCTCTATGTGAGCGTGACCGGCGTGCTGGTCTATTTTGTTTTGTATCATTGGAATCCAACATCATGAATCATCTGTTCCGCATCCTGTTGCCCTTGACCCTGATGCTGGCCCTCGCGCCGGCGGGCTTCACCTGAGATTCTTGTAAAGCGGCATTAGCCAGCGAGGGCGGGTCCCTCGGCGCAGGATTCACATACAGCATCTATTTCATGCTGGGCGTTGTGTTGCTTTTGATTCCGGGGTTGTACGCGGGGCTCTTGTGGAATACATACCGCGGGCAGCGCGCCCGGAAAAAGGACGGGAAGGGCTATCAGCCCCGAGACGGTGCCGTGCGTTGGGTGGACGATGACAAGGATTCGTCTGATCCCGGACAAACCGACTGAGCCATGATCGAGACCCTCTTGCGGCGGCTCGTCAAGACGCCCTTTGGGTTGTTTGAACTGATCGGAGGAGAGGAGGGCTTGGCTTGGGTTTCCCTGCCGGGACTCGGTGCCTCCAGCGGTCGTGATGCACACCTCGCCCGTTGGTACAAGGACGCTGAGTTGAAGGATGCGCCCCGTTCCCATGGGGATGCGGTACAGCAATTGAAGGCTTGGGTATCGGGGGAGTTCGCGCCCTTCAAGTTGAGACTTGCGCCCAAGGGAACAGAGTTCCAATTGGAAGTCTGGCGGGCTTTAGCTCGGGTGCGGGCGGGCAAGACCCTGACCTATGGCGAGCTCGCCGCAAGAGTGCAACGGCCAGGAGCCGCGCGGGCCGTGGGGAGCGCCATGCGAAAGAATCCCTTGCCCCTGTTCGTGCCTTGCCACCGGGTGCTGGCGGGGAATGGGCTGGGAGGTTTTTCCGGGGGCGTGGAAGGGGCGCTGGACCTCAAGCAGCGCATGCTCGAGCACGAAGGGGCCCTGAAGAAGCAGGGCTAGGGTTTGGTTCTCGGGGACTTGGTACCGCGATCCCCTGGGAGGACCGGCGCATTACAATTTTTCCGACGGGCTTGAGCTGCGGCTCTGTCCGTGATTCGGCAGAGCAACAGTCTTCTTTAGGCCTTGGATACCCGTGAGACTTGATGCACTGGGAAGAGAGGCGGTCACTGAGTGAATCTGGTTACAGCTCCGCCAGGGCAGCACGCAGGGCGACGAAGGCCTGGGCTGCGGTGCTCGAGAGGCTGGGCCCGGTCAGCAGGTCGACTTGCTCTCCGGGGTCATTCTGCAAGTCAAACAATCTTGGTATCAAGAGATCCTGATTGACGATTAGTTTAAAGCGCTGTTCACAGGCCATGCGCCGCCAGGTATCCGGTTGCAGGTGGGGATCCGCTCCTGCCAAGGTCCCGCGCTCGGCAATTGCGATGGTCCCGGGCGCGTTGCCTCCCAGCAAGAGGGGCTCAAAGGAGACCGAATCAGGTCCAGCCAAGGGACCCTGGGGAATCCCCAGTAGGGCCAACACCGTGGCATAGAGATCGACGATTTCGATCACCGAGTCGTCTTGCCCCGGCACAATTCCGGGGCCCAGGGCCCAAAGCATCGTGCGCACTCCGCCCTCGTAGACGGTGCCCTTGTCGCCTCCCAGGATTGTGGCTAGGCCATTGTCGCTGTAGATGATGACCGTGTACCCCAAAGCCAATGCCATAGGTGTCAGTCGCGCGAGCTCTGTATCCAAAGCCTGCAAAGCCGCGCGCGCCCGGTCCCAGTTAAAGACCAGTGGCAGGGGAATCGTGTGCAAGTGACTTGGCGGATCGTGAAAGGGCTTGTGGGGCGCGTGGTAGCTCAGAGAAATCAAGTCATACCCATCACGTACCGCACGCAAGGCCAGGTCGGTTTCGCGTGTTGTGAGATAAGTGTTGGTCACGGAGTGCGAAATCCCCGCTGCGTTCTCGGGATAGTTGAACCAGTCCCCTCCAGCTGGACCAAGATTGCCCATGACCCCCACATAGGGCAGCCAGCCAAAAGCTGCAGGATGAGCAAGGGTATCGTCGGAGCAGAGGTGCCACTTGCCAATCTTCATGGCCCGTTTGCCACTGGTCTGTACCCGCACGCCGAGGGGCGTGAATGGTGCAGCGGGCAAGCGATAGTCGCCCGTGTTCTGGACATTTCCGATGCAACGGACTTCGACCCGACTGCCTCGGGCTCCCAGCTGTGCCAGCGCCCGCGCTGGGGTGCACATGGGCGCCGTATAGAAGCGTGAGAAGTAGCGACCTTGGGCAGCAAGGCTGTCGAGGTGCGGTGTCGGTGTCGCCTGCAGCAACTCGATTCCGAGATCGTCGAGGTCAATCACCAAGACCTTGCGCGGTCCTACCCCTTGGGCAGAGACAGCGCTTCCCAATGCTCCGAGCAGAGCGATCGTCAGCAGGTAGGCATGAGTCGATGGCAAGGGGACATCTTCTCATGGATTCCCTGATATTGCCAGAGTTGTGGTCCCAGGGTACTGCGGGAAGCCCCTGTGCATGTTTCAGGTTGAGAATCCTCCGCGCGGCCGGCCGTCTACCAGCCATCATTCATCTGCTCTTCATACGCACCCAAGGTGGTAATCCAATTCACGCGGTCGTTGTGCGAGTGGGTAAATCCGATTGAGCGTTCGTGAGCCACCGTGGCCTTGGATCGATAGGCGATCACATAGGCCTTCGCCAGCCGTCGGATGGATTGCCCGCGGAGCCGTGCATGACCCACTGGTTGTGCACGGTGATCCCCCCGCGTTGGACCTCCACGTGTTCGACGATCTCCTCTTCGCCAATCCCGGCGATCAAGGTGTGTCCTTCCTCGCAGTTTGAGTCAGCGGGGCAGTGAGGGCGCAGGGACATTTTGGCTCCGGAGTCCTTGATGAAACGGATACAGCCGTTGGACAGGTTTGAGTCATCGATCGCGAGAGAGCAAGTTACTGTGCGTGCGTCAGGCGTACCCACCGGCCAGTACCCTTGATCCTGGTGCCAGGCAAATGCGGCACCGGAGCATCTGGGTTTCTTGGCTAGGAATTGATCGTGGTCGAGTTGTATGTCCGCGCCGATGAGTTGAGCTGCGATGTTGGCGGAGCGGTGCTCAAAGACATTGCCTTTGAGTTCCGGCGCATAGACCCTGGGCTTCCAGGCAAAGGGCGTGCCTTGGGGTCCCGGGCGATGAGTTGCGCTTCAAGGCGTTTTTGCCGGCTCGAACACCCGGTTGAGAGGCTCCCGGACAAACAGTGCGTCTGTGAAGCCAATCTTGCATCCAAATGCTCCTAGGCGGCGAATAGGTAGTTGGCGAAGCCAATCCTGGCCTTCCCACCCCCTTTCACTCAAAGGAGCCTTCTCATGCTGCCCACCCTGCTTGTCCTAGCTATGTCGCTTTCCCCTATCTCTTCGCTATCTCAGGACTCATCCCATGAGCAACCCCTGCGGGCGCAGGTCGCCAAGGGCCTTAGCCGCGCCCTGGACCTCTCGAAGGACGCTGACTCATCGGGCTTGATTCCACTTATGGAGGCGGCCGAGTGGGTGAGCAGTCAACTGGGGGAGAGCCACCTGTCCAAGCAGGCAGATGAGCTGGTTTACAATGCTCGCTGGCGCGCCCTTACCGACAAGCACAAAGCCGCCAAGTGGCTTGAAGGGGAACTTTCTGGGCTTCTTGGGATCCTGACCTTCGAGCCTGTTCTTGAGGCAGATCTTCCCGTTGGATTTCCAGCGCCAACGCCAGTTCAAGAGATCGAACTGAAGCTTTATCCGGAGTACCGGTCCGCAGTAGCGAACATGGGTATGACCGGATCCAATGGCGCTTTCTGGAAGCTTTTCATGCACATCACCAACAACGACATCCCCATGACGGCGCCTGTGGAGATGACCTACGAAGAGAGGGGCAAGGGTATGCGGGAGAGCAAAATGGCGTTTCTCTACGGAGACCCGAAGCTGGGTGCGCCCGGTGCCAAGGGATTCGTCGTGGTATCCGACCAAGAGTCCAACTGGGTCGTCAGCCTAGGCTGCAGAGGAAGGGAGTCCGGGGCCCGCACCGTCGAGGCCAGAGACGTTCTCTTGGAGTGGATTGAACAGCGTCCTGAGCTGGAGGTTTCCGGAAAAGTGCGCGTCATGGGCTACAACAGCCCTGCCGTACGCGGGAGTAAGCGCTACTTCGAAGTGCAGATTCCGGTTCGGAAAATCATGGTCTCTCTCATTGATTTCGGCCAGAAAGAAGAAGCCGCTAAGTGGACACCCGTCAACGACACGGTTATGGGCGGTCGCTCGAACAGCCGAATGAAGAACTCGGACGATGGCTATGCCCGATTCACTGGTTCGCTCTCCCTGGAGAACAACGGAGGTTTTGCCTCGGTCCGCTCCGGATCGGTGGCGGGAGACTTAGTTGACGCTGATAAGGTGACTCTCAAAATCCGCGGCGACGGCAAGACCTATAAGTTGCGCATGCGAAGTTCCGCAACAAACTCTTGGGTTACCTATCAAGCTTCCTTCAAGACGGAGAACAACAAATGGAGCGAGGTGACTTTTAGCGCGGAGGACTTCACTCCCGTGCTCCGCGGTCGCGTTCTACGGGACGTAGCGCCCCTCTCTTTTGAAGAAGTCACCAGCCTTGGGCTTATGATCTCGGACAAGCAGACGGGCGATTTTGAGCTGCAACTTGCGGCCATAGAACTGCGCTAGGTCTTGGTTTTCTGAGCTTGGCCGGAGGGACGCGCCTTTATTTTCCCTGACACCGGCGGGCCAGGGATACTTCTAGGCAGATGTGACTACCCATCTTCCTGGTCGAGCCGTGATACGTTTGGGCGCCGGGCTGGGAGGCCTTGGGTTTTCGCTCTTAGGCCTTGGCCATCCCCACGTGACGCCCCAGTGCCGGATTGTCCGGGACTGATCGAAGCTGGCCCATGAGCACAGGCAAGCGGAGCTGCTGATCATCAAGGTCGACTGCCGTGTGGCAATCAGGTGAGGGGTCTCTGTCCCAGGGGGAGTGCTGAGGGTTACCCTCGGATCACGCCTACCGTCGGGAGTCGCTGACTCGCTATGCTTGTCTGCGGGCCAGCAATCAGCCCCACACACAGACCGATGGGATTCATCCAAATAGCGGCCCTGCTCGGGGCGGTATCAAACCCCAGCATCGCGCAGGACAAGCTGGACTTCAGCCGGGATGTCCGTCCGATCCTGTCTGAGTTCTGCTTTACCTGCCACGGTCCCGATCAGGCAAACCGGCAGGCGAATCTGCGACTCGATCTGGCCGAAGGCGCCCTAGGTGAGCGCCGGGGAGGCGCGGTCATCGTGCCCGGCAACCTGCAGGAGAGCGAGCTCGCCTACAGGGTGGCGACCGAAGACGAGAACGACATCATGCCGCCCCTCGAGGCGAAGAATCCGATGTCGGCAAAACAGATCGAGATCCTGCGCCGCTGGATCGGCGAGGGCGCGCCCTACGCGAGTCACTGGGCTTTCGCGTCGCCTTCCAGGGCCAAGTTGCCAGAGGGGCAAGGCGATCAGGCCCATGCGGTGGACGCCTTCATTCACATGCGCCTCAAAGAAGAGGGTCTCTCGCCTGCCAGTCCTGCCAGCAAGGAAGCTCTCATTCGCCGGGTCACTTTGGACCTGACCGGGCTGCCTCCAACCTTGGTCGAGATCGACACCTTTCTCGCAGACGAGGATCCGCGCGCCTTCGAGAGACTCGTCGACACGCTCTTGCCCCAGCCGCGGACGGCGGAGAGGCTGGCCCTCGAATGGCTCGACGTTGCCCGCTACGCGGACACCAACGGCTACTCCATCGATGACCACCGGGAGATGTGGGCCTGGCGAGATTGGGTGATTCAGGCCTTCAGCGAGAACAAGCCCTACGATGAGTTCCTAATCGAGCAACTTGCGGGCGACCTGCTGCCGAATGCGACGCCAGGTCAGCGAATCGCCACCGGCTTCCTGCGCAATGCGATGAACACGCACGAGGGCGGCACCATCGAGGAGGAGTATCGGGTGGCCACGATCGTCGACCAGATCGACACGGTCTCCACGGCATTCATGGGCTTGACCATGAAGTGCGCCCAGTGCCACGATCACAAATACGACCCCATCACGCAGCGTGAGTACTACCAGCTCTTCGATGTGTTCAATCAATCGAGCGTGCGAGGCGAGGGCGCACACAATGGCAATACCGCTCCTACTCTAGTCCTTGGCAAGCAGTGGGGGATGCGCCCGGAGGTCGCCGCGGCGTATGCGCGCCGACAGGCTGACTTGACCTCCTTCCTCGGTCAGCTCTTTGGCGAACAACGCCGGGGGTGGGAAGCGAGCCAGGCTTCTGGTGTGGTTACGGCAGGCGCGCCAGTCCCCGAGCAAACGGCCCACGATACTTTCAGCGCGGCGCGACCCCAATGGGTGTGGGCTCCGGAGGTGTCCGCGGACGATAGTCTGCGCGTCACCCACAAGTTCGAGCTGCAAGAGATTCCGAAGGTCGCGCACTTGGCTATCAGCTGCGACAACTCGGCGGTCGTCTTCGTTAATGGGCGGCGGATCGCCAAGGTCGCTCCGTGGACGAAGCCACTGAATGTGAATATCGCCACGAGCCTCGTGGTGGGTGAGAATAGCCTGCGTTTCGACGCCGGTAACGAGGGTGGTCCTGCAGGCCTCTTGGTCGCGCTGGTGGATGGGAGCAACCAAGCGATTTGGGCTACGTCGAAGGCCTGGACCTTCACCCGTACCGTGGAGAGCGCGCTGGGTCTCCCTCGGAGTGGGCAGATGAAAGAGCTTGGGGCCTACGGCTGCGCGCCTTGGGGGCTCTTCGGTCCCGCAACCCCAACCAATGAGATTCTGGCCCTGGGGGAAGATGAGCGCAGCTACGGTCAATGGCGCAGCCTGCTACCGAAGTTCGCGGCAACACTCAGCACCCCGGACAAGACCCTGCTCAATCGGCAGATTGCCGCGGTGCATGGCGAGCATGGCCTGATCGAGCGAGCCCTGCAGACTCAAGCTCCGAGTGTCATGGTTATGGACACCGGGCAGCCACGCACTACGCATTTGCTCGTGCGCGGACAATACGATCAGCACGGCGATGTGGTTACTGCGGGAGTTCCGCAGCAGCTCAGTGCGCCCGACCAAGAGCCCGTCACCGATCGCCTCGGACTCGCCAACTGGCTGACCGACGCAAAGCATCCTCTAACAGCGCGCGTGACCGTCAATCGCTATTGGCAGATGCTGATAGGGAAGGGCATCGTGGGGACCACCGAGGACTTTGGTTCCCAGGGGGAATGGCCCTCTCACCCGGAGCTATTGGACTGGCTCGCCGTGTCCTTCATAGAGCATGACTGGGATGTGCGTTGGCTGCTGCGAACGATTCTCTTATCAGCCACCTACCAGCAATCTTCAGGCTTCACCAAGGAACTCCTAGAGCGCGACCCAGGCAACCGGCTCTTGGCGCGCAGCAGTCGCTATCGACTGCCCGCGGAATTCCTGCGGGACAGTGCCCTGCAGGTAGCCGGTCTGCTCTCCCGGCGCGTCGGTGGTCCTAGTGTCTACCCTGAACAACCGGACGGGCTTTGGCGGCAAGTCAGCCACTTCGGATACCCGACCTTCTTCTCGGCGCAGGCTTTCTACGCAAGCGTCGGCGTGGATGGGTATCGGCGCAGCATGTACACCTTTTGGAAGAGGACCGCGCCGCCGCCTGGCATGACGGTCTTCGACGCGCCCAGTCGCGAGACCTGCATGGTGCGCCGTGCAAGCACGAACACGCCATTGCAGGCCTTGACCAGTCTCAATGAGCCGCAGTTCGTGGATGCGTCGCGTGCTCTTGCGAATCGGATTTTGGGGAGCCGGGCTGAGCTCGATGGACAGATCAGTCTTGGGTTCCGTCTGTGCACCGGCCGGCATCCGCAGCCGGCGGAGCTCGAGATCCTGCGCTCAGCCTTTAGGCGCAACTACGCTCACTTTCTGGGCAGCCCGGTTCAGGCTAGGGCGCTCACGCATTCTGATTCAGAGGATGCGGCGGTGCTGGCTCGGTCGGCCGCGGCCACTATGCTTGCCTCGACTTTGCTGAATCTGGACGAGACACTGACGCGGCCTTAATCATGAGCGATTTTCACCAGATGCATAGGACCCTGGGGCGCCGCCGGTTTCTGCAGTCCACAGGCGGCGCGCTGGGCGCCCTGGCCTTGGGCAGCTTGCTCCAATCGGAACTTCCGGCATCTACGCCTGCAGGTGGCAGACAAGGGGAGCTCCCGCACTTCCCGCCCACAGCCAAGCGGGTGATCTATCTGTTCCAATCCGGCGGTCCCTCGCACATCGACCTATTCGATTGCAAGCCGGGCATGCAGGCGCTACACGGCAGCGAGCTTCCGGCAAGCGTCAAGGGCACGCAACGGGTCACAGGGATGACCTCCGGCCAGGAGCAGTTCCAGGTCTGCGCGCCCATGCGTCCTTTCTCTCCGCGGGGCGAGTGCGGCACTGTCATCAGCGATTTTGTTCCGCATATGGCCGGCATCGCAGATGACATCGCGGTGATTCGTTCGGTCAATACGGAGGCCATCAATCACGATCCTGGGATCACGTTCATCAATACGGGCTCCCAGGTTCCAGGACGGCCGAGTCTGGGTGCTTGGGCGAGCTACGGTCTGGGTAGTGTGAACGAGGACATGCCCGCTTATGCGGTGCTGATTTCTCAGGGCACCGGCAAGAATCCAGGCCAACCCATCTTCTCGCGGTTGTGGGGCAGCGGCTTTCTGCCCACCCAGCATCAAGGGGTGCAGCTGCGCAGCAACGGTGATCCTGTGCTGTACCTGAAGGATGCGGCGGGCATCGATCGGCGGACCCGTCGCCTCATGCTCGACGACCTGGCCGCGCTCAACAAGCTACGCCATGCGGAGGTCCATGACCCAGAGATCGAGACACGCATCGCCCAGTACGAGATGGCCTACCGCATGCAGGCTGCCGTGCCGAAGATCGTCGACCTCAGTGACGAGCCCGAAAGCACCTTTGCGCTCTATGGTGAAGAAGCGCGGCGACCGGGCACCTATGCCTACAACTGCCTCATGGCACGGCGCATGGCCGAGAAGGATGTGCGTTTCATCCAACTCTTCCATCGCGGCTGGGATCAGCACAGTGCCTTGGTGCCTGACCTAACCAGCCAGTGCAAGGACACCGATCAGGCCTCCGCCGGACTGATCACCGATCTCAAGCAGCGCGGTCTGTTGGACGACACGCTTGTGATCTGGGGCGGAGAGTTTGGCCGTAGCGCCTATAGCCAGGGCAAGCTGGGGACTGGGCGTGATCACCACGGTCGCTGCTTCAGCATTTGGATGGCGGGTGGAGGTGTGCGCGGAGGGATCACCTACGGCGCAACAGATGACTTCGGCTACAACGTCGTCGAGAACCCTGTCCACATCCGTGACCTGAACGCCACGATCCTGCACTGCCTCGGCATTGACCACGATCGCTTCAGCTTCAAGTTCCAGGGCCTCAGCCAGAAACTGACTGGGGTAGAGGAAGCGCACGCGGTCAAGGCGATCCTGAGCTGACGCGGTCCTAGCGCCGTCGTCGAGAGGCAAGCGCGGAGCGTCGCTATTGAGTCCAGGCCATCCCGGGGGGCGCCTCATCCGCGGAGAGGCGGGTGGGGTGGGCGCTTATTTTTCCTGACACCGGCGGGCCAGGGATACGTCTAGGCAGATGTGACTACTCATCTTCCTCGTCGAACCGTGATACGTTTGGGCGCCGGGCTGGGAGGCCTTGGGTTTTCGCTCTTAGGCCT
>CALEMP010000215.1 GCA_937910685.1 uncultured bacterium | reverse complement strand
CTTCAACGCCGGATTCGTCGGGCTCAAATGCCGTATGGAAGGTATCTGCTCCTTCAACATCTGATCCTTCTAGGCCGAGTCGGTCCCCTCAGGCTGATGCGATGGAAAGGTGCAAGCGATTGAAGCTGGACCCCCTCGGACCGCTGGTTACGCGTCCCGGAGCGGATCAGGCTCAAGATCGGTGGCAGGAGCTAGCGGAATATTTAGTCAATGTCGAGTCGTTCAGTAATGCGACATTCCGGTGGGAGACCTTTCGGAGTTTGTCACGGGAATTCTACAATGGTGCGTACAAGCATTGGAGCGAGGAGGGCCATCGGCCGTCGGTTGATGTAATCAACAAGGCGGCCTTTCAGCTCGCTAAGTTCTTTACCGAAGCGGCTAGTAGGGTAGGTGGGGATGGCGCTGGCCCTCCTAAAGTCACTCATTTTCAGTTGGGGGACCCCATGAATAATGATGAATGCTCATCACTGGGCGGCTGCCCTCTCGGGCAGGACTACGACATAAAAGGGCGGGGGGCGGGAGTCGCCCCCCTTCGGCTTTCGGGTCCAGGACTCGATGAAGTTTGACTCCAAAGCCAGTGTCCTTGAATCTTTCCATAGCGGCTACTTTGCTTCCGAGAGCTGATTCACGTGGCACTTCACTCACTTGAACGGGATCCCATTCCCCGCGAGGCTTCTTTGATCTATTCGGGGACGGACGTACCCATCCTTGAGGAACGGTTAGTCTTGGAGCCGGTCTTCGGGCGCGTCTTGGCATACGGGCGCCTCTCTTCGGGGGGGGGCGGTCGGTTCGTGGACTGGGGGATCGGCCCGGCGTCCATTTGTGACCCTTCCCCTGAATTCAGTGATCAGCTAAGTCAAAGAACAGCTGAAGCTGGGGGTCTAGTCGTGGAGCTGAAACGGATCCTGGCTGAGAATCCCGAGGAGGGGTTCGATTCTTTGGATGAGATGGTCTCGCTGCATTCTGAAGAATTCCAGAGGTTGGCTGGCGTTCTCCGAAAGAAGGAGCGGAGACCCTATGAGGCTCATGGCGCTGTACTGGTGGAGCGTACGCGCCTTTTGCATGCAGAGGATGTCCTTCGCAAGGCCATTGGCGTGCTTGAAGTCGTGAGTGAGGTCCAGGTCGCTAACCAAGAAGGGGAGTTGCGGGTCGTGCGATGGGGCTGGCGTACCTTCGATCCGGATGCAGCTATTCCTCCGCCCCGTCTCCAGTACTGGGTTGAACCCGGGGATGCCGAGTCCGATACGAGCTTGCATTTTAAGTGGGATAATCATCCCGCATACGGCTTGCGGGCCCTGCAAAGGACTGAATCCAACCCGGATGACGGTGGCTGGGAGCAGGTCCAAGAATTCAATCCTCCAGAGGTTGCTGTGGATGCGTCCATACCTTCTGAGCAAGCCTTCTACAGGTTGTCGGTGATGACTGCCCAGGGAGAGATGGTGTCCCTGCCGGTAGAGGTGCGGTTTGGCGTGGCAGCTTCTAAAGCTCCTGAAGCCCTCCCTCTACCCGAGGTGAGCGTGCACGTCCACGAGGCACCCGATGGTGAAGAGCCAGGCGGCGAATTGTCTGTTGCTTGGGTGACGGGCGAAAACGTGCGAGCGCTTCAAGGGCTTGTTGCATCTGTTGAGTGGCGCGCAGGTGAAGACGGGGACGACTGGCGTCAGCTTGGAAGGTGCGCAGCGGGCGATGGTGCGCTATCTGATCTGGAAGGAGATCCACAGTCATCGACAGAGTACCGCGTACGATTTGAACTCGATGAGGGGCGCGTGTCGGACTGGGGATACGCTACGCACACACCAAACGACACACCAAGTCGCTTGCCCTCCCCTATCGTTGGGGTCGAAACGCAGCCCGCCGATGAAGAGGAAGGTGACGAGTCCGGCGAAGGGGTGAAAGAACTCTTGGCCGTGACCTGGAATGCCCCCGTGGCGGAAGGGGAATCGGACCCGGGTTGGAATGCGACGGTTGAGAAGCACTCATCAAAGGATGGGGATTGGCAGCCTCTCGGGACTTGCCGTGCGGCTCAAGAGCGCTTTGTGGATCCAGAAGGGGACCCAAGTGTTCCGGCGCGGTACCGGGTCCTTTTCACCCATGGGGCGGCGACGTCTACCTGGGGGGAAACAAGATGGAGCCCGGCCAACACGGGCGGCTTCTTATGGTCCGAATGTCTTACCTGGTTGCTACGGCTCCTGGTTGTCGCCCTAATCATTTGGTTGATCTACTGGCTCTTGCAGAGCGGATGCAGCGGAGGGGATCGAGCCTCAAGAGTGTCCAGGCAAACCGAAGTCATCGACCAAGACCCCGCCAGCAGGGTCTTGGTCCACGAGCGTCCGGCAGCCGAGCCCCAAGCCGAGCCCCAAGGGGAGGGAGTGGTTTCGCCGGAGTTGCCAATTGGGAGGGAGCCTCCTGTGATCGTCATCCCGCCGGAAGCGAAGAAGGGCACGGAGGCGGAGCCACCCCCTGAGGCCGAAGACGTAGTCGGGTCTGAGTCCGGACTCAGCGAGAGTGAGGTGCTCGAGAGGCGTCTCGGAAATAGTGCGGCCGTTACTGGGGCGGTAGACGTTGCGCTCATGTGGGGCAATCGGAATGACCTCGACCTCATCGTCAAGGCTCCCTCCGGGGAACTCATCTTTTTCCAGGCGCAGGAGAGTCGCTGTGGAGGGAAGTTGGACGTTGATAGCAACGCATCAGCAGTTACTGAAAAACCGGTGGAGCACATCGCCTGGAATGAGGCTCCAGCGGGTCGATACGAGGTCTACGTTCTGCACTATCGGAACCGTGAGCTTCCCGGCTGTAAAGATCCGACTGCGTACAGTGTCAGGGTAAAGGCTCCTGGGATAGAAGACCAGGTCTTCCCAGGTGAGCTGTCCCATAGCGCTACTCAGACTTCAGAATGGGTGACGACATTCGAGGTCGAAGGACATCCGGCCTCACCTGTTGAGGTGCCCGATCGGGAGTCTGACGGGGCCTCGAAACTGGATGCGCTCATCCCCCTACTTAGGGACTCTCAGGCGCAATTCAAGGAAGGTGAACGGATTCAATCTGGCCTCTCCGACCTTGAGGACTTGGGTTCGCTGGGGTCCAAGGAGGCGTCGGAGAAGCTCTCAAGTGCCTATGTGGGTCTATCCGAGGGCGCACGTACCTCTGGCATTGATACCGATGAGTACGAAGCCGCACGGGGCGACCTGAGCGAAGTGGCATCATCTATGGCAAACAGCAAGGACGAAGCGTCGCGAGAAGTCGCCCTCGACCAGCTAGCTGTTGCTGATGAGAAGCTGGAGACCATCAGTGAAGGCTACGCCGAGGAGGGCAAAAAGAAGATTGAAGAGGCGCAGGAGCTCGTGGAGGCGATGGCTCAGGATTCCGGTATTCCCGACTCTGTAATAGAAGAGGTGGAGCAGCGCTTGGCTGAGGCTCAGTCGGCAGCCCTGGAGGAGCGCGGTGAAGTCATCGAGGCTCTAGATGCCGTGATTGAGGCTGCCGAGCGAGTGCCAGCGGAGGTGCCCGAGAGCATGGATGTCCCCGGGAATGGGGGGGAACCTGAGGCTTCGAGGGAAGATGAGCAATCGGCTCGTCTCGATCCCCTTCCCGCAGAAGTCACTGAGGGCGAGCCTGCTCTGGTTCCTGAACCGGCTTTGGAGCCGTTGGCTATGAACGAAACCATTCCCCCCGATGGTTCGATCTTGCAGTCGGGCTCAGATTCAGGTGAGCCTCAAGGGGTTCCGCTCGCCTTGGTCGCTCCGGAGGATCTGACAGAGGCGCCTGGGGAGGGCGACTTTCTGGAATTGAGAGAAGCCCCGCTGGATGGGCTCCTGGATCAAACGGAAGGGGTCCCACCACAGGAAGTTTCGGCTGAGATTTCAACCGAGCTTCGCGAGACGCTCCAGCGCATTGATGATGCCGAAGCCGAGCGGCAATTCTACCTCGCCCTTGTTCAGCAATTGCAACAGACGGCCACCATTCTTGATGATCAGCCGGGCGGAAGGGAGGGGCGGCAGCATGCGCAGGACCGGCTTGAGGCGATTTGCGAGGATAACGCAACCCTGATGCAGGGAGTCCAGCGCCAAGGATTTGAAGATGCCGTTGCCGAGCTTGATCAGACTCTCCGCACTCTGGATGCATCAGCTGGTGATCAAGATTCCGGAGCAGCAATCCACCAAGTTCTCAAGGCGCGGGGTGCTTTTGACAGCTTGGTCGATGATTCGGACCTGGAGGTCCAGGACGGTCTCGAAGCTGCCGTGGGGCAGGCGAAAGGCGCCCGAGGATCGGGGCCTTCAAGTGGTATACAGCCACTCCGAAGAGTCGTGCAGACCCTTGAAGATGCTCAATCCGACCGAGCCCGAGGACAGAACATCAGGCGGCAGGTTCGTAACGCGATCCGCTACCTCGATGATTCGCAGATGTTTCTCCTGGACTGGCAGCATGGGGCGATCTTCTCGTCTTCGGTGAAGTTTCAGGAGGAGGGGCGTCCTTTCGAGATCCTTACTCCAGGGGCTGAGTACTCGGATCTGATGGATCGCCTCGTGTGGGGGGTGAGTATCCGAATCGATTCCAGCGACCCAGATGCCTCCTACGGCCGTCTCATGGCGGGCTGGGCTGAAGAGAAATTCACGAGGCAACTAGAGCAGGCCGGGATCACGCTTCGCGACGACGTCTACATCAGTCCCAGTGACCGTGCCCCTAGCGGCGCATTCTGGGTCCACCTTCAGTTCCAAGAGACGGCCGTTTCGGAAAGTCGGGTCAGCTTTGACAGCATTCCCGGCGGGCCCAGGCTGGCCATTAGGCGTAGATTGGGTGGGTGTACGGTGGAGGGCGCCTTGGCCCATTGGTGGTTTGGGATCAGGAAGGCCGACAATGGCGAAAGGGGGGTGGAGTGGGCCAAGGGCTTGCGTTGGGTGACAGGCTCTGTTGGTGTCGAAAGTCCAGATGCCTGGGAGGTTATGGATAAGCGTGAGGTGTACCGCATCGCATTCCGGGCCAGAGAGGTCAGCTCAGCTATGGCCGTCGTGCTTCTTGACGAGGACGGAACACCGCTGGTGCGCTGTTCCCCGCTTTCCGTGAGACGATTCAAGCAATGAATAAATCAAGTTTTGAAGTGATCCCGGTTTCCGGTGTTACCGCCCGCGTGCTGGGCACGGATACGAATCTCATCGATCACTATGACTGGTTTCAGTTGACCTTGGGGCGTTTCCTCGCACCGGCCGTGGAATCCAGGTCAAGCGAGGGAGGTGCCAAGTACCTCCTCATGGGCACAGAGAACCACTCTGGTTCTGGAACAGTGCTGAAAGATGGGCAATCTGAAGTCGACTCTTTCAAGAACTCACTGGTGCGACTCGGGGAGGAGTTGACTGATTTCTCTAGCGCGGAAATCGAGCGGTCTGGAGTGTTGGCTTCTCTGAGCGCCATTCTCCAATTGCGAGTGCCTGACCCTGCGAAACCGGAGAAAGGGGGCTACTTTTTGAGAGGCGGTCTTCTGCAGATCACCGGATGGGGATTGGAAGACGCCGGTGGTACCGATTCGTTCGCGCTTGGCCAGCTTATTGGTGTTGATGATCAATCGAGGAACAATCGCAAGTACTTGCTGGCCGGAATTAAGAAGAATTTGGCTGTGCTATCTAGGGAGGGCGGGGGGGCCGCAGCTCGTGCTTCTGAATTAGATCCCCCTAGGGAGCTACGGAATGCCGGACGCCTCGCCGCTCCCGTTAAAGTCCCCCCGCAATCAGTAACCACCCCACCACCACCTCCGGCTCGTCGGCCTTTGACAAAAACGAGATGGGCGGTTATAGTATTGTTCACCACCAGTGTGATGGCATCTTGCGTTGGACTTGGGTGGTTCGCAAAGTCTAGGAGCGCAAATATCAAACCCCAATTCGCATTAACAGATAGCACCCCTCGCTACGGGATTCTTTTGAACCCGAAAGAAGGGGGTCCCTTGCAGGGGCTTCTTCTTAAGCAAGTCAGAGTCGGGGAAGGGGTCGAGGGAGACTACGCGTACTATCTGGCGCAAGAGAGCGTCCTAACGGGGGGGGCGTCGAAGGGACAGAAGGCCGGAGAGGTGCAGAGGGACAAGGTGGCCCGGGAAGTTGTGGAGCAGATAATGATCAAAGGTGTGCCGGTGAAAAGCGGTTTCTTCGATGCCTCAATGATGGATGACCTCCTCGGCCCGCCTCCGGTGCCCGAGGGCGGAAATGGCTCAGAGGAGGGATCCCGATGACTGGTCAAGATAGCAAGCGGTCCGCCGTTGCGAAGGAGGCTTTTCAGTTGCGGACCATAATGGACGATGCGGCTGCCTTGGCCAATCTAGATGGTTCTCGCTTAGCAGGGGATGAGGGTCTCGCCAGGCAGGTAACTGATTGGCGTCGTACCGCAGAGCGCCTTGAGCGGGCAGTCGAGCGTCCAGCGACCGTTGGGGTTTTCGGTGAGAGTCAGGTTGGCAAGAGCTACTTAGTGAGTGCCTTCTCTGGGGGAGGGGAGGAGCTTTGCATTCGGGACCCCCGTGGCGGAGAGGGGCTTTCTTTCATCTCGACGTTCAATTCCGATGAGAACGAGGAGAGTACGGGGGTTGTCTGCCGATTCACGAGCAAGCCCGTAGATAAGACCCTCGAGGAGAATTCGGACCGCTTTGTGGGGCAGTTGATGTCCCACAGCGACTTGATCCTCTCGGTCGCAATCGGCTACGCCGCAACGTACCAGCTCAAGAAAGACTACGACAAGATAGAAGAAGACCTCAGAGAGCATTGGGACTCGGTCAAGCTCAAGGCCACGGAGAAGGTTCCCTTTGATGATCCACGGCTTCAGGCTCTACAGGAGGCCTGGAATGTCCTGAAGGGGGGTGAGGGGGCACACCACCATGCCCTGGCGAAGCATGTCAAGGCGCTGGATCGCCTAGGGTTTGGCGCATTCATCAAGCAAGGCAGGCTCCCCACCTCCAGCAAAGACTGGGGGGACCTAGTTGGCATGTTGTGGCGTAGTGGCCCAGATGAGGATCCCTTCTTGGGGGAACTCTACCTGAAGCTTTGGGGAAGGCTAGATGAGTGGGGCTACGCGAACCTCATTGAAATCCCGCGGAGTGCGGCGATAAAGGCTGAGCAGCAAGTCCCGATCACCAACGTAAACCTATTGGCGCACATCTTTAGTGAGCCCGACAAGGAAGATCTTCGCGAGGGGGAAATCGATGTTTGGGTGCGGCCCTACAAGGGTAAGATGAATCGCCATGGGAAAGTCAATCGCCGAGTCGTCGCCGCATTGCTCTCGGAGCTCAGTCTCCCCGTAGAGGATCAAGGTGGCGGGGCGAATCTCCTCCAGGATGCCGATGTACTCGATTTTCCAGGCGCGAGGTCCTTCCAGTCTTCAGCGGATGAGGAAGGGCAAGGGGAAGAGTCGGGCCGGGCGAGCGCCGTTGCGGCTTTTCGTCGCGGCAAGTTGACACGCCTCTTTTCAATGCTCACCGAGCAGCGAGAGATAACCGTTCTTTGCCTCGTTGCCACCAAACAGAACAAGGAAGCAGCCAAGGAGCTCAAGCCCATGCTTGGCGAATGGCTCGACGTGGACCAGAAGGGGCGTGGAGACGGGGAGTCGCCGACCAGCTTGTTCTTGGCCGTGACTAAGTCGGATATGACTCTCAATGGGGCGGCAGACGGAGAAAACGTCTATGACAGCTGCCCATTCGGGAAGACTCTAGTGGGGATCGAACGCGACTACTGCCAGGCAGTAACGAAGAGTCACCCCGCCCAGGACTGGATGGCGAATTGGAATGAGGGCGAGCCATTTAAGAACGTGCATTTTGTGCACTCCCCCATGTCCTTGCATCGCCCGAAGGCTGATGAAAAGCACCTGGACCGCCACGTTAAACTGAGGGTCTTGTATGACAAGGATCTCCTGATCAGTCGGCACGTGGTCGATCCCAAGCAGGTCTGGGAGAGCCTGCTTGAGAACGGTGGAATTCCATATCTCGAGCAGCAAGTGGCCGAGTGTGTAAAGCGTTCAGATCGGTTGGAGCGGTTGTCCCGCGAGATCTCCGAGATACGTCGGGGTGCGCGCGAGGGACTGTCGCCGCT
>CALEMP010000214.1 GCA_937910685.1 uncultured bacterium | reverse complement strand
GGCGGGCACGATGGGCGAAGCTCCGGATACAGACAAGGAAGATCCTGCGGACCGCCGCGCCAGTCCTCGACCCTACCGCGATCACGACAGGCGAATGCCTGCTTGGACGAACGACTCCACGCTGCCCCGCAGGCGATCAGAACCGTTTTTCTTCGAAAGTGCCTCCATGTAATGGTTTTTCTTGCTCCGTAATGGTTTTTATCGTACTGTCCTCGGCAATTCCCCTACTCCTGACCGATATGTCCCCATATTTCTCGTTTCCAGCGTGTTTTTCTCGGAGCGACCCATGATGAGCCAGGATCCCCAATCTCCACCCCTGGCCCCGGCCGGATACAGCGCCTTGGCCGATCGGTACGGACTCGAGGTGATTCCGAATTGGCACCGGTCTCTCGTCGCACATGGCAACACCCACCGCGTGGCCTCGGTCGATAGGGTGGTCCATGAGACCTACCCAGCCTCGTACTGGCCAGGTGCGTCGCTCGGCGATCAGCTGGAGTTCGCGCTGAAGTACGACGGCACCAACCTCGGCATCCTCGCGAAGGTGTTTGCGGCCGCCGACGCTCACGAAATCGAGGCCTATGTGGAGTCAAAGCCGACCGGCAAGTACGCTCGCCGAATCTGGTTTCTCTACGAGTTCTTGACAGGTGAGCAGCTATCTCTTGAAGACCTCACTCGCGGGAACTACGTGGACCTCCTTGAATCCAAGGAATTCTACACCGCCTCCAAGACGAGACGAGTCAAGCGGCAGAGAGTGAACGACAACCTCCTCGGAAACCGGCAGTTCTGCCCAATGGTGAGGCGGACCGAAACTCTCCGGCAATACGAAGCGGCTGATCTCCCGCAGAAGTGCCAAGAGGTCGTGTCCTCTTACCCGCCAGAGCTCCTCAAGCGAGCACTGAATTACCTCTACACGAAGGAGACCAAGTCATCGTTTGAGATTGAGCACATCACGCCAAGTTCTACTCGCACCGAGCGCTTCATCTCGATGCTGAAGCTCGCAAGAGATGAGGACTTCTGTGAGAAGCCCCGCCTGATCGAGCTGCAGAACCGGATCGTAGATCCGCGCTTCAAGGCTGCCGACTATCGCGACAATCAGAACTACGTTGGCGAGGCCGTGGCATGGCAAAAGGAACGCGTGCACTATGTGTGCCCCAAACCAGAGAACATTCACGATCTCATGGAAGGGCTGATCGCATGCCACCAACGCCTTGAAGAAAGCGGCGCCGCAGCTGTCGCCCACGCGGCATCGATCGCCTACGGGTTTGTTTTCTTGCACCCGTTCGAAGACGGAAACGGGCGGATTCACCGCTTCCTCATCCACAACATCCTTGCCCGCCGCGACTTCACAACGGAGGGCATCATGTTCCCTGTCTCGGCGGCGATGTTGAATATGCCCGCTGAATACGATGCGTCGCTCGAGGCGCATTCGCGCCCAGTACTGGAGCTCGCAGAATACACGCTTGACGTTGACGGGCGCATGACGGTGATCAACGACGTTGCCGTTTGGTATAGGTACGTCGACATGACAGCGCAGACGGAAGCGCTCTACTGGTTCATCGAACGCACCATCGAATCAGAGCTCATCGAAGAGCTGGCCTTCCTGGCCAACTACGACAAGGCCAAAGACTTGCTTCAAGAGATCGTCGACATGCCTGGTCGAAAGATCGACCTGCTCATTCGATTCTGTCTCCAGAACAATGGGCAACTTTCCGCCAAAAAGCGAGCGAGCCATTTCGACTTCCTCTCCGAGGATGAGGTAGCACGCATGGAAACTGCCATCCAGTCGGCGTACGGCAGCAGTGGGTGACGACGGCGTACTGCTCACCTGGCTCCGTACTTCGCCTTGGCTCTCTGAAGCCTCCAAGACCTCGACTGGGCATTGACCGCTCCTCCGGCCGCTAGACAACCTGCCCGACGAACGGACCGGCATCCACTCCACCAGCACAACGGCCCCTTCCACAACCGTGATGCGTATTCCCGGGACGCGCTTCAAGTCATCCCACCGTGCCCACCACATCCAGCGCCCACCACATCCAGCGTCCCATCTCATCATCGTCTTCGGCGGCTGCTTGGTCTCTCGCCAAGCGCTTGGCTAGCTTCAGAACCCACCCAGCCTCGGCAAGTAAGGCGTCGAGGTGGGGATCCGGTAGGGGACTGTTGGAGGCGGACACATAGGTATTCTCCCACCGCCGCCCAAGGAGTCCCAGCTTTCTAGATAAATAACTGAAGCGCCGCTCGCTCACCAGCTGGCTTCTACTTGTCAGGCAGGTGCAATACGGAGTGGCGTGCGCCAGGAGACTGGCGAAGAGCCTCGCCGGACCCCTAGCGAGCATTTCGACCGGGGTCTTGCCGACTCTCCCGGGCCCAGATCCCGTACACCACAGCACCCAGTCCCAAGACTCCTAATCCCAGAAGAGTGATGTGCGCTTCGGTGGTGGCCAAGTTCCCCAGCACGACCCCGGTGGCGATCAACAAGTACAACCCTGGAAAGAGGGGATAGAGCGGGCTCTTGAAGGGCCGCGCCCAACCTCGTCGGGCCAAACGCAACAGAGCCACTGCTGCCAGTCCGTGGAATATCCACTCGGCAAACACCACCGCGTCTCCCAATTCGCCCTTGATGTCTCCGCGCCATGACAAGTAGACAAAGCAAATCAGCGCTTGCAGGACCAGGGCGGGAACCGGGGCCCCCGTTCGGGGATGCAAGCGGCCGGTGGTGGCGAAGAACAATTTCTGGCGGGCCATGGCCACATAGATGCTTGGTGTCGCGATCAAAGTCGCCACTAAAAATCCTAATGCGCTGACGGCCATGGCAGCGGAGAGGAAGCGCGCACCGGCCGGACCCAGGGTGGCCTCCGCTAGGGCCGCCGCCACATTGGGCTCGCTGCCCAGGCGCTCCATGCCCAAGACGCGCACATAGGCCAGGTTCACGAGGCCATAGATCACGCCGACCCCTACGATCCCTCCGACAATGGCTCTCGGAAGGGTGCGCTCGGGGTTTTGGACACTGGGGGCAATGTAGGTCACGAGTTGCCAACCGCCAAAGGTGTAGAGAACTGGCAGGGATGCGCGGATGAGGCCGCTGATCAGGGAGCTCCCCGCTTGGGTGGGAATTTCGATTGCAGCAGCGCCGTCGATCGCCGCCGGAGCGGTCAGGGCAAGTCCCACCAGCACCAGTACGAGAATCGAAAGCAGCTTGGCCAGCATGCAGAGGTTCTGGAGCAGGGCTGCTCGTTTGATGCCAAAGCATCCCATCAGGGTGACGCCCCCGATGACCGCGCCGGCCACGACTCGCAACTCCATTGGCCCAGCGTCCCAAGCCAGGGCCCCGGCCAATTGCAAGGCGCAAAACTCCGCCACCCCCGCCGAGGCACCGGTGGAAATCACCAGCAAGACGACCCAGGCAAAGAGGAATGCTGGCAAGCGCCCGATGCCCTCACGCAAAAACTCAAACCAACCCCCTTCCCGTGGAATCATCGCAGCTAACTCTGCAAAGGTCATGGCCCCAGCCAAGGCCGCCAGGGTCCCGATCCCCCAGGCCGCAAAATAAGCTCCCTGGGTGGGCAGGATCTCCGCCACCTCTCCCGGCTTGAAGAAGATGCCGACTCCGATGATCCCGCCCATGACCAGGAGCGTCGCATCGAGCGTGGTGAGTCGTTTGTTCTTCATGGGTGTGATAGCTTAGCTCCGTGCAACCCCCGATCCGAACATGCACCCTTGCCCGGCTTGGAGAGGTCCATGGACCAGATCAAATCTCTTCGTAGGTGTCCACTGTGATGTCCGCCACCACATCACCGGTGTGCTTGGTGCTCAATGGCTCGAACATCATCAGGTGAGTTTCTTCCTTTGAGCTGGGTTTGTGTTCCACACCGCGTGGGACCATATAGAACTCACCTGGATTCACGATGACGGTTCGGTCCCTCAGTTCCAAGGCCAACTGACCCTTGATCACCATGAACAGCTCGTCTTCGTCGTCATGCTTGTGGAAGACGAACTCTCCCTGGATTTTAGCCAGCAGGATCTGTTGCCCGTTCAGTTCTTGAATTTTCTTAGGAGTCCATTGATCCGTAAAGAGGCTGAATTTGTCCTGAATGTTGATTGCGTCCATGGTTTCCTTGCGGGAGGTTAAAGGGGATATTTGCTGGCACTAGGCTGGGGCAAGTGGTGTCTTTCGGTAATCCTGAGGAAGGTTACCACGAGGGGTATCTAGTACTTCGCAGTATAGTGGCGCCGTGCAACTCCCCCGACCCAAACGCCTACTCGCCTTGATCGGACTCGTGGCCCTGCTGGGCTTTGGGTTGCCCGCGTGCTTGGACCATTTCGCAGCTCCTTCGCCGCTTCTTGGATTGCGTGGGGACATTGCTTTAGAACCCAAGGCCAGGGGTTGGGTGCGCGCCTTTGAAGATGACCTCTTGGGCCACCCCCTGATTGATGTGCATGCCCACTTGGCGGGCCGCGGCAGGGATTCCGATTGTTGGATGAGCCCGCGGATGGAAAATCCCTTGCGCCCGTTGGACTTTTTCCGTGGTCGGATTTTCTCCGCAGCGGGCTTGCCCGATAAGGACGCGCCGGATGTGGCCTGGATCGATCACTTGGCCCAGTTGTCCAGTGCCATGCCTTTTGCCGCGCGCCACCATGTATTGCCCTTTGATCAGCGTTACGACCAACAGGGTCGGGCGAATCCAGAAGGCAGCGATTTCTTTGTACCGAATGATTGGGCGTTGTTTGCCGAGGAGCGCCATCCAAAGCAGCTGGTTGCCGCAGCCAGCATTCATCCCCTGCGTTCTGATTCACTTGAAGAGTTGCGAAGGGTCGCGGCCCGGGGAGTGCGCGTGGTCAAGTGGTTGCCCAGCGCCCAGGGCATCGAGCTGGGAGACAAGCGGCTCTTACCCTTCTATGCGGAATCGGCGCGGCTGGGGGTTTGGCTCCTGATCCATACGGGTACCGAGGGCGCGGTGGGGGAGATCGACCAGAACCACTTGAACAATCCGCTCTTGGTGCGGGCGGCCTTGGATGGGGGAGCAAAAGTCATCGTGGGCCATTGCGCGGCGGGGGGCTTGGCCCAGGATTTGGATGATCCTTCCCTGCCCATGGTGCCCGCGGTCCACCTGTTCCTGCGGCTCTTGGATGAGCGCGGGGGCGAGGGGCGATTGCTGGGGGACATTTCGACCATCTGCAATGTGAACCACTTTGCCGTGGCCCTGCCCGCGATCCTCTCCCGGCCGGACCTGCACGGGATGCTGGTGAACGGCAGCGATTGGCCCCTGCCCGCAGTGGGCCCCCTGATCATGCTCTGGCCCCTGGAACGCGCGGGGTTTTTGGATAAGGGGGATCGAGAGGTCCTGCAGGGCATATTTGCATCCAACCCGCTCCTGTTCGAGGTGCTGCTCAAATCCAGGGTCCACCTGCCGGAGAGTCAGCTGCGGCTGGACCCCGTCGTCTTCCGGGCGCGGCCTGAACTTGGGCTTGAGTAGGTATCATTTACCTGCTAAGTGGATACCTGCTTGCATGCTGGGGGTTTAGGTGGGGGTAGGAACCCCTCATCTTCACCCTAAGTGGCTACTCAAAAGAGATCCTCCTTTCCGTGCTCAGATCACGGCTGGTGGCACTAAACTCGGCGCTCATGACTGACCGACCTTTGGTCGCCAGCAACACTCCCTCTTCATTGGAAGAGATTCCAGAATAGAACTCCTATGAAATCCCTAGCTCTAGGAATGGTCGAGACAAAAGGTCTCGTAGGCGCCATTGAGGCCGCCGACGCCATGGTCAAGGCCGCCAAGGTCGAGTTGTTTAGCAAGGAAAAGGCCACAGCTGGCCTGATTACCTTCTTTGTGCGCGGTGAAGTGGGGGCAGTCAAGGCCGCCACCGACGCCGGTGCCGCCGCCGCCCGACGGGTTGGCGAGTTGGTCAGCGTACACGTCATTCCGCGCCCCCACAATCAGTTGGAGCGCATCCTTCCCGCCATGCAGCCTGTGACTGCAGGCAAGAAGTAGGCCTTGAGGCGCTGAGTGATGCGGGGAGTCGATCCCGATTTAGCCGCCCTCCAGGAAGTCCGTGATCAAGTCGCCCGAGCAAAGGCGGCCCAGAAGATCGCGGCTGGATGGGACCAGGCAACCACCGATCGTGTCGTCTTGGCTATGGCCACGGCGGGCGCGCGGGCGGCCCATGATTTAGCACGCCTTGCGGTGGAAGAAACCGGTATTGGGCGTGTGCATTACAAGGTGCTCAAGAATCTCTTTGGCTCTGAAGGGGTCTGGGATTCGATCAAGGACGAGCGCACGGTCGGCTTTTTGAAGCAAGACGACCGGGCAGGACTATGGGAGGTCGCGACTCCAGTGGGCGTTGTGGCGGGAGTGATCCCCACCACGAACCCGACCTCCACCACGCTCTTCAAAGCGATCATCTCGGTCAAGGGTCGTAACGCGGTGGTGATCAGCCCCCATCCCCGGGCCGCACGCTGCATCGCAGAAACCGTCGAGGTCCTGCGCCGCGCCATCGCAAGGGCCGGCGGCCCCGAGGATCTGGTTTGTGTCCTGCAACGCCCGACGATCGAATCCACCGGCGCTTTGATGAAGCACAAGGACGTGTCGGTGATTCTGGCCACGGGAGGTGCGGGGCTCGTGCGCGCCGCTTACTCCAGCGGCAAACCCGCCTATGGGGTCGGCCCCGGTAACGTGCCCGCCTATGTGGATCGGAGCGCGCGAATAGATCAAGCGGCCCACGATGTGGTCACTAGCCAAAGTTTCGACAACGCGACCTTGTGTTGCTCAGAGCAAGCGCTGGTTTTGGACAAGCCCATCGCGAACCGTCTGCTCGCAGCAATGATCGAGCGCGGCGCGCACCTGGCCAATCCCACCGAGCGCGCCCAGCTTGAGGTCTATTGCAACCGGCGCGGGGGCATGAACCCCGATGTGGTTGGCCTAGATCCCTGGCGCATCGCTGAAAATGCGGGCTTCCATGTGCCCCGCAGTACCACGGTCTTGCTCGCCCATCAGGATGGGGTCGGGCGCGAACATCCCCTCTCCATCGAAATCCTAGGGCCGATCCTGTCTGTGCACTTGGTGGACGGATGGGAAGAGGGCTGCCGTGTGGCTAAAGAGTTGCTGCACTTCGGCGGCTTGGGTCACACCATGTCGGTACATGCCCAGGAGCGCAGCGTGCTTGAGGCTTTTGCCCTGGACAAGCCCGCCAGTCGCATCGTGATGAACGGACCCAGTTCCATGGGGGCGGTGGGCTTCAGCACGGGTTTGATGCCGTCCTTCTCTTTGGGCTGTGGACCCCAAGCGGGAAACATCACCAGCGACAACATCAGCGCCCGTCATCTGATCAACATCAAGCGCATCGCTTTCCCCAAGGCTGATTGGCCCGAAGCTGAAAAGCGCGCCCATCAGCGAGCGGCGGAATTGGTGGGAGATTTCGCGCCCAGGGGCAGTGGCCTGCGGGGCGATCCTGGACTGCGTGGGAATGGGGCTTCGAGCACCGTTAGCGTTTTAGGTTCCGCCGGTGGTCCGCCCCCGAGTGCCCCTCAAATGGCATGGGGTGGAACGACGCCCATCGAAGGGCCTAGGGCCAAGCCCGCCGGCCAACCCTTGGCTCCCAATAAGGCTCCCAGCAAGGCCCGCAGTTGCGGACCGAACTGTGACTGCATTAGCTGCGAGCGTCAGCGCGGGAAAGGGAACCAGAGCCCCAAGGTGGTTGCTGGATCCCCTGTCCAACCCTCAAGTCTGACCTTTGTGCGCAACCCGGGGGCCAAGGCCCCTATGCGCTCGGCACCCATGCCCGTAATCAGCGCTCCACGGGCAGGGCGTTCGGCCCCCACGGGCGGCGCCCTGGACGCGAGCGAAATTCGCACCATCCTCACTCACGCTGGCAGCGGTTGCCCCATGGGCCCCTGTCAGGGTTGTCCCCACTTGGACGTCCAATCGGGCGCCTGTAACGCATAGATTGCACTCTGCAACTTAAAAAAAGAAACTACCATGTCAAACGATAACGAAATTGCCCTCGGGCTGATCGAAACCAAAGGCCTCGTGGGCGCTGTTGAAGCGGCCGATGCCATGTGCAAAGCCGCCAGGGTCACCCTGTTGAGCAAGGAAATGTCTGGCGGTGGCTTGGTTACCGTCATGGTGCGTGGCGAAGTGGGGGCCGTGAAGGCCGCCGTCGAAGCCGGTACCGTGGGCGCTCGCCGAGTGGGCGAGGTTGTCAGCACCCATGTGATCCCCCGTCCCGCGGACGATCTCGAAGGCTACTTGCCCAGTGGAGACTAGGTTTCTGGTGAGTCGGAGCACGCGACCCTGAAAGGTCCCGGGCCCTTGGCTTACCACTGTACCTGACCCATCATTCATGGCATTGCACACCCAACCCGTTGAGCTGCGCGCTGCGGTCCACTTGGACCAGCTGCAGCCCCAGTTTGCCGCCACCTGCGCGGCGAATTCGGACGGCTATTTCCCCGTGGCCGGGGAGAGCGCCTTCTGGCTAGAGGTACAGCCGGGCATTGTGATCAACCGCATCCTGGACCAAGCCCTCAAGTCTTGCGATGTGACCCCGGGTGCTCTGATCACCGAACGGCACTTTGGCACCCTGGAAGTCCACGGACCGGATCAGGGTCAGGTGATCCGCGCGGGGGAGATCATGCTGCAGTCGCTTGGCAAGGAGGCCAAGGATCAGATGCGGCCCCAGATTCTGAATGACGAGATCATTCGGCAAATCACCGATCATCACGCCATGATGATCAATCGCACCAGGGCCGGAATGCTGGTGCTGGGCGGAGACACTCTTTACACCCTCGAAGTAACCCCCGCGGTGTTCGTGACTCTCCTCGCCAATGAGGCGGAGAAGGCCGCCCCCGTGCGCTTGGTGGGTTTAGGCGCCGACGGCGCTGTGGGCCGCTTGAGATTGGCCGGCGGAGACGCCGAGATCGAAGCGGCGGCCGCGGCGGTTCGCTTGGCCTTGGAGCAACTGGGGGGGAAGGGCTGATGTTCATTGGACGAGTCGTCGGTCAAGTTTGGGCCACGCGCAAGATGCGCGACCTGGATGGCAAGCGCTTGCTGGTGGTGCAGCCCCTCGACGATCACGACGAGCCGGGCAACGGCAAGGTCGGGCCTGTGGTTTGCGCGGACCCCTTGGGCGCGAATCAAGGCGAAGCGGTTTTGGTGGCCTTTGGTAAGGCTGCTCGGGTTGCCATGGGAGGCGACGGGGATTTTGCCCTGGAAGCCGCCGTGGTGGGCATCGTGGATGACCTTGACGCACCGGATGCACCGGCCTCTTGGCGGGCTGGAACCTTTGCCGGGCGAAACCCTGCGGAGGTGTCCTCATGATTATCGGAACGGTAGTCGGCAACCTTTGGTCCACGGTCAAGGACCCCAGCCTCGAAGGCTTGCGGTTCCTCATCGTCCGGCCCCTGGATGCAGAGGGCAAAGGCTCCGCCGAAACCGTGGTGGCGGCTGACCCCCTTGGTGCGGGTGTGGGCGAGCGAGTGCTGGTGGCGTATGGCCGAGCCGCGCGCCACGCCATCGGACGCGGCCATGACATTGGCTTTCAATCAGCGGTGGTCGGCATTGTCGATCGCTGTGAGCTGGAGGGCCGTACTTTAGGTCCTCATCAAGACGACGACACGGTCTCAACCGGGACCCAAGCAACTGCAAGCAGGAGCAAATCATGACTCGAAGTGACCATAACCCCCCCATGCGCAGCGATGTGCCCATGGGCCCCGCGATTGGGCTCCTGGAACTAGGCTCCGTGGCGCGCGGGATCGAAATTGCCGACGCCATTTTATGGGAGGCCGAGATCGAGCTGCTCTTTGCTTCTTCCGTGCAACCTGGAAAGTACGTGATGCTCTTCAGTGGCTCGGTGGATGATCTGCAGGCTGCCCTACGACGGGGAGCCGAATTGGCGGGGACCGATCTCATCGATCGCTTGCTGATTCCCCAGGTCCACCCTCAAGTGGAAAACGGTTTGCGCCGGCGTGATGGCAATATCGAAGGCACCTTGGATGCCCTCGGTGTGATCGAAACCGCCAGCATTGCTGCGGCCATTCTGGCGGCGGATGCGGCTCTCAAGCAGTCGGCGGTGGACCTGCTTGAGTTGCGCATCGCCAACGGACTTGGTGGACGCAGCTACCTCAGCGTTACCGGCGAAGTCAGTGACGTGCGTTCTGCGGTTCTTTCGGGATCGAAATGCGCCGAGACTTCGGGCATGTTGCTGCGTCAAGTGGTGATCCCCAGGCCCCATCCTGATCTGGCGCGCCACCTTTAGGTCCTAGAAGGGAACTTACATGCCGGGCCCGCAATTGGTGACAGAACGCGATGTGTTGGCCATGCCAGCGGGCTCGCGGATTGTCCTGTCAGCCAAGCGCATCGCCACCCCGGCAGCTTTAGACGCGGCCTTTCGCCGGCACATTGGCGTGGTGTATGAAGAGCCCGGTGGGGACGGGCCTGTCCAAACTGCAGGGGACTCGGCCCTTTTGAACCATACGGCCCTCTTGAACAAGATGCGTGCCAAGGACGGCACCTATGTGGTCGTGGTCAAAAACGGTCGCTTGACCGTTACCTCCATTGGCCAGGAAGGCCCCGAGCCCTTCGCCCAGTCCTAGTCCAATCAGACTTTTTCTAGCCCCCAAATCTCTACCATGCCCCGTCGCTTCATCACCGCCGAAGACATCCGCCGCGCAGGAAGCGGCGAACTCGTCGTCGAACCCGAAACCGTTGTTACCCCCCAGGCTCTTGAAGCTGCCCAGGCCTCAGGCGTGGTGCTCAAGGGCGTCAATGGAACTGCTTACGAACAGCCCTCCCCCGACCGCGGTCCCGACGCAGTACGGGCGCAACACAGCTTGCCCCTGATGCCCGAGCCCGAAGGGGACGAGGGTGGAGGCACCGGCGTGATGGTGGTTGTGGTCGGCCGCAACCGGACCGGCGTGCTGGCCGAGATCACCGCGGTCATCGCCGAAAACGGCGGCAATGTACGCGACGTGAGTCAGCGTTCCGTGGAAGACTATTTTCACCTGGTATTGACCGTGGGCCTTGAGCACGCGGGTCAGTTCAAGGCTCTCAAGGAGACCCTCGATTGTTTGGGCGGCGACCAAGACTTTGTGGCGCGTGTGATGCACGAACGCGTTTTCCGATACATGCACCGGGTATAGGGCCCTAAACAGTGACTTTTTCCGACGAAGAAATTCTTGAAACCTTACGCATGGTCGAGCTGGAAACGCTCGATGTGCGCACCACGACTTTGGGCATCAATCTGCTCGATTGCGCGGATCCAGACCTGGAAAGCACCTGCGAAAAGGTCTACGCCAAGATTGTGCACCATGGGAAAGACCTGGTGCGCGTGGCGGATTCCATCGCAGCCGATTATGGCGTGCCGATCGTCAACAAGCGCATCGCTGTGACGCCGATTTCTATGGTGGCGGCTGCCAGCGGAGCCTACGACCTGGTGCCCCTGGCCCGGGCTATGGACGCGGCCGCGGAAGAGATAGGCGTGGACTTCATCGGTGGTTTTTCCGCCTATGTGTACAAGGGTTTTAGCCGCTCGGATGAGGCCCTCTTTCGATCGATCCCCGAAGCCCTCGAGGTCACCAAACGGGTTTGTGCATCGGTAGCTCTTGGCACCACCAAAGCCGGCATCAACATGGACGCGGTGGCCCAATACAGCGAACTGGTGCTGGAGACGGCCCGGCGCACCGCAAGCACCGGGGGCCTTGGTTGCGCCAAGTTGGTTTGCTTCATGAACCCGGTGGAAGACAACCCATTCGTGGCCGGGGCGCACATGGGAATTGGCGAGCCCGAAACCGTGATCAATGTGGGAGTCAGTGGCCCCGGAGCCGTGCGCTCGGCCCTGGAGCGCTTGGGCCCGGACACGGATTTACTCGCGGTCTATGAGACCATCAAGCGCACTGCTTTCAAGATCACTCGGGTGGGCGAGTTGGTGGGCCGCGAAGCCGCGCGGCGCATGAACACGACCTTTGGCATCGTCGATGTCTCCCTTGCGCCGACCCCAGCAGTGGGGGATTCGATTGCGGACATCTTGGAACTGATTGGGGTGGAGAAGGCCGGTGCCCCTGGTACTACCGCAGCTTTGGCAATGTTGACCGACGCGGTCAAGAAAGGCGGCGCCATGGCTAGCTCTTGTATGGGCGGTTTGTCCGGTGCCTTCATTCCAGTATCCGAGGACCAGGGCATGATCGACGCAGTGGCTGCGGGCGCATTGAGTTTGGCCAAACTCGAAGCCATGACCGCGGTTTGTTCGGTGGGTCTCGACATGGTCGCGGTTCCAGGTAACACTTCGGCGGCCACCTTGACCGGCATCATCGCCGACGAGCTGGCGATCGGCATGGTCAACACGAAAACCACCGCCGTGCGCATCATTCCCGTGCCGGGCAAGGGCCCCGGCGAAATGGTGGAGTGGGGCGGACTGTTGGGCACTGCTATCGTGCAGGACCCGGGAGCCTTTTCCTGCGAGCTCTTGCACAGCCGGGGTGGTCGCATTCCGGCTCCTCTGCAGAGCTACAAGAACTAACCTGCGGCTTCACCGATGGCCTCCTGGAAGCGCACCTTTCGGGTCATTTGGCTCGCCAACCTGATCACTTCGATCGGGATGATGAGCTTCATACCCTTCTTCCCCAGCTTGCTGGAGGAACTGGGTGTGCACGACGAAACATCCGTGCGGATTTGGGCGGGAGTCTTGTTTGGGGCGGCACCTCTAGGGGCGACCCTCATGTCGCCGATCTGGGGAGCGCTCGGGGATCGCCTCGGGCGCAAGTTGATGATCTGCCGAGCCATGCTGGCCATCGCGATCTTCGTGGGGGGCATGGCCTTTGCCCAGGGGCCTTGGACTCTGTTGTTCTTGCGCTTAGGCCAAGGGCTATTCAGTGGTTTCATTCCTCCTGGGATTACCTTGGTCAGCGTCCAAGCCCCAGTCGATCGCCAGGCCAGCGTGACGGCGCAACTGTCCACGTCGTTGGCTTTGGGTAGCATGATCGGGCCCCTGCTCGGGGGTTGGTTGAGCGTGGTCTTGGGTGGGCACCAAGCGGTGTTCTTGGTGGTGGGGGCCGCGGCCCTTTGCTCTGCGCTGCTGGTTTGGTTTGTGGCCCATGAGGACATGGCCGTGCACGGTGCCAAGGACACCGGCCATGACAAGGCTAGGGGTGGCGCTGTGAGCCATGCCCTGAGCAAACTGCGCTCGGATGTGCATTCGGTGTTGGTGCACCCGGCCCTGCGCGCCACGGCCTTCTTGGTCTTCGCCGTTCAGTTTGGGCTAGGCTGCGCCAATCCACTCATGGAACGCTTTGTGGCGCAACTCTTGGCCAACGATCCTGGCAGCGGCATTTTGGAATTGCTCGAACGCCTGCCCTTCGCCCAAGTGGAGGGCGGTTCACGGGTGACTATGGCAACGGCCATGGCATTTGGAGGGATGGCCTTTGCCAACCTCGTGTGCTTGCCCCTTTGGGGTATGCGGGGGGATCGGGTGGGCTATTCAAGAGCCATGGGCGAGTCCGCGGTGCTCTCGATCTTGGCTCTTGCGATTCAAGCCAGCGCCAGCACCTATGGGGTGTTGCTGGGGGGGCGTTTGCTCTTGGGCGCGGCGGTGGCGGGCATCGGACCCCTTGCCTTTGGCTTGGCAGCGGGACAGGTCGAAGCGGGTCGCCGGGGAGGTGCCTTTGGTGTGGTGTTTAGCGCGCGTACGGCAGCCGTAGCGGTGGGGGGCGTCATCGGCGGCGGAGTGGGCGCACTGCTAGGAGTACGCGCCGCGTTCATCACCGCGGGCTTGATGGTGGCGCTGGGGGCCGGGTTGTTTGCCCGCTCCTCACAAAGGGCTCGCGTCGGTTGAGGGCACTTCGCCGTAGGGCGGAGTTACCTGGAAGGCTGTCGCCGGGCGTGTGCCATCAGAACGTGACCGAAACGCCATCCGAGAAATTGGACGCGACGCCGTCGCGGTACCACAGCTGAAAGTTCCATGTGGCACCAGTGCTCATCGTGCCGCCCGGGGGATTTGGGAGAGTGGAAGGCACATCGAAGCCAGAGCCAACAGACGAGTTTCCGCTCAAACTCTGGAAGACGCCGCTCACATCAAAAGCACCAATTGAATTCAACTGGTAGCTGCCACCAGCCGCGGGACTGTAGCGTCCAATCGGAGCAGTCAGGCAGAGCCGACCATCGCTGACCGACACCCCCGGATCCACGGAGCCGGCCGACACCAGGAAGTAGCCAAACTGGTACAGAGGCCCATTGTGGGCTGCCAGGTGGAACGCGCTGTCAGGCCCGAGAAAGTAGCTGGAAGCCGCCAGAGTGGCGAAGCCGCCGCCCGAGTGGACGTTGGCTGGGCTGCAGAACAGGCTCGGGACGCCCTGGGAAATCTGATTCTCATAC
>CALEMP010000213.1 GCA_937910685.1 uncultured bacterium | reverse complement strand
TTTCCGATTGCCGAGATCCTACGCAGGCGAAACCTGGTCAACAGCTCCTGGCTGTTGTACCTGTTCCCCCTGTTCTCCATGATGAGCCTCGCCGCAGCCTATGAGTTGTTCGAGTGGCAGTACGCCTTGCTTGCAGATTCCTCAGCCGGGGCGGCTGTGCTGGGATCACAGGGAGATGTGTGGGACGCCCAACAGGACATTTTGTGCGACACCCTGGGGGCCATATTCGCCCTTGCCCTCTTTGCCCGCAGCAGAGACAGCCAATAAAGGTGACGCCCCCCAGCGGTAAACCGCTGGGGGGCGTCGTGCGACGAGCCAAGCCCGGGACGCTGGAGAGTATCAGTCGTCCGTGCCTTGGGCATCTGCGCTGCCGCCGGCTTCTTCGGGGGCTTCCGTCGGTGCTTCTTGAGCGCGATCCTGCTGCACGAAGTCTGCAGTGGATTTACGCAGGGCAGAGATCACAGATAGGGCGTCGATGGCTTCGCTGCTCTGGGCAAACTCGTGCACCAGGGGGTCGTAGCTCACCTTAGCCGTAGTGAACCACGCGGGTTCGATGCGGCCCTTGCCGTCATCATAGAAACCCAAGCGGGGCTGGCTCGCATTGATCTTCATGGCCTTGTCATGGGTCTTCTGCAAGTCGAGGGAAACCTGGGCTGGTACCGCACCAGCGGGAACCATATCTCGCTTGCTGCTCGCAACCATTTCAAGTTCGTTCCAGCGGCGAGTCAGGCCCACAAGGCGCCCGTTCTCTCCAAGCTGCACGATCATCTTCGAGCCAGGTCCCGCCACATCCACGCCACCGATCCGGCGACCGAAGTGAACGCTGGTGACCTTGTTGAATTCCCGGGTGGGAACTCCGTCTTCCACCTGGGCCAGACGCACGCCGCCGATGTGGCGCACGACCAACTCAGAGGGGTTTTCTGGCATCAGTTCCAACAGGGCGAGGTGCTGGAGTGCGGCTTGCACTGCGTTCTGACCAAAGGGAAGGCCAGGAGTGTCGGCTAGTTCGTCCATTCCAGTGGCGTCAGCTTGAAAGCTGATGTCACCGGTACTCGGGGTGAATTGCATCACGATCGAGCGATCAGCTCGGCCCTCAAAGCGCAGTTTTTCGCTGCCGGCAAAGGGAAACAGACGCAGGCTACGGGTGTTCTCCCGGGAACCGGAAAGCTCCAAGATACGGACGGTTACGTCCTTGGCGTCACGGACCTTGGCAATGCCGTTGAAGGCAGGCAAGACGAGACGGGAATCGCTCGAGCTCGGATCTTGAGCCAACTCGATCGTGGGCGCTTGGGTGTCCTGTGCGCCGGTGAGGGCAGTCAGGGAAAGAAGGGTGCAGATTTGAATGAGGTTTTTCATGGTGAATTTGATGTGTTGTAGGGTCGTTGTTATTGGTTTGTTGCTTGGGATGTTGTTGTGTGTCAGATCAAGGGCTTAGTGCTGGTAGTAGATGCGCAAGGAGCCATGGCCGGCGGGGGGATCGCCACCGAAGCTGTAGTAGCGGTCGTTGTCTAGGCCTGGGTAGAGCACGACGGATGCGAAGCCGGGGTAGGTTCCGCCCGACCAAAAACGTTCGTCATTGACAGCTGCGAACCAAGCCTGCCACACCCGTTGGTTTCCGCTTACGCGTCCGCCGTAGTTATTCGAGATGCCATTGCCAGAGTAACTATTCACACGGTATCCAATGGCTTGGTGCAGTCCCTGGAAGGTGTCGGTCGCACCGACCCAAGGCTGGAACCAGTCCGCACGATCGATTGGCGAAGGCACAACCTGGCAGGATTGGAAGACGATGAATTCCAGATCGCGGTTGCCCCACTGGGTTGTGGACCCGACGGTGACACTTGAAGTGGACGCGCCGGGGCCCATGCCCATGCTGAAGTTGCTGCCGTGACCGGAGTAGTAGGAAAAGTCCATGTTGTCCACATAGGAGTTGTTGCTCGTGGTGAACAGGTTCGCCTCGCACCAGTAGTACTGGTCATAGCTAAAGTGCTTGATGAAGTTGTAGACGTTGTCCACAAAGCGAGCTTCGCCACCGTTGTAGACGTAGCCACCCTCTTCACCTTGGGCAAAGGCAGGGGAGACGGAGGCAGACGCAACCAAAAGTGCTGCGCCAACGGGAATAAGTTGAGTGATTTTCATGTTCAAAGGGGGTGATGTTGGTGTCTTCAAGAATGTCCCCACCGGCAAGAAGTGCTGGTGGACACTCTCACCTGCGGAACGCGCCCTTGAGCGGACAAGAGAATCCAGATTTTCCGCCAAAACCCCTTCCTCAGCCCAGCGGCCGGGCGGTATCGGCCCTTGAAGCGCAGAATCGGGTCCATGACCCAAGACCCGTGCCTTCCCAGTGCCTGCATGAAGCGGGTGGCTACAAGAGAATCGTCGCCCAGCGCATCGAAACCTCGGACTTGCCTCAAGCACGCTAAGCTTCAGGCATGTCTTTCCAACCACATAACCTCCTTCTTTGTCTCACTCTCGTTGGCTGCCAAAACGGACCGCAAACCCGGCGTGGCGAGATCAGCGAGACCCTGCATGGGACCCAAGTGGCGGACCCCTATCGTTGGCTCGAAGATGCAAGCAGCCCCGAGACCCAGGCCTGGATCAAGGACCAGAATCAGCGCACGAGGGCCATCCTGGACGAGCTCCCGGGAAGAGCCAGCATGGGCGAGCGCCTCACAGAGCTTTGGGACTATGAGCGCTTCAATCTGCCCAGTAAACAAGGGCCGCGCTATGTGATCTCTCACAATGATGGGCTGCAAGATCAGTCGGTGCTTTACACAATGAATGAGTTGGATGGCGAACGGAGTGTTCTCCTCGACCCCAACGGTTTGTCGAGCGACGGCACGATGGCTCTGGCCGGAACATCCTTTAGCCATGACGGAGAGTGGCTGGCCTACGGTTTGTCCGATGGCGGATCCGACTGGAACACCTGGCATATCCGCAAGGTCTCCACGGGCGAAGATTTGAGCGATGTCCTACGCTGGGTCAAGTTCTCCACCGCGGCCTGGACCATCGACGGTAAGGGCTTTTACTACTCGCGATATGCACCCCCGGCGGATGGAGAGGAGCTTGTCCATGTCAACCTCAACCAGGAACTGTATTACCATGAACTGGGCACCGATCAATCCCAAGACCAGCTGATCTATAAGCGGCCGGATAAACCGGAGTGGGGTTTCTCACCCGAGGTCTCAGATGACGGGCGCTATCTAGTCCTGACGATCTGGAAGGGCACCGATCCGGCCAACTGTGTCTTCTACAAGGATCTGACCGTCCCGAACAGTCCAATGGTCGAGCTCCGGCCCAGGGTCAACGCCCACTATGACTTTGTGGGCAACCTGGGGCACACATTCATCCTGGTCACGAACCTCGATGCGCCGCGCTCGCGCCTAATCTCGATCGACCTTGAACACCCCGATCAGTCAACCGAGTTGGTCCCTGAAGGCTCCGACACTCTGGTCTCGGTTTCCATGGTGGGCGGGCAGTTCCTCTGTGAATCCCTCCAAGACGCACATTCCGTTGTGCGCGTACGCGAACTCTCGGGAGAACTGCGAGGTACAGTGGATCTACCGGGCATCGGAACCGCCGTCGGTTTCATGGGCAAGCTGGCCGAGCCCGAAACCTTCTTTGCCTACACCAGTTACGCCAGCCCAGCCACCCTTTACCGCTATGACGTAAAGCAAGGCAAGAGCACCCTCTACCAGCAACCCGCCCTGGCATTCGATCCCGAGCTATTCACCACCAAGCAGATCTTTGCGAGCTCACCAGACGGCACGCGCATCCCCCTTTTCGTTACCCACAAGCGCGGAATCAACCTCGACGGATCCAACCCCACGATTCTCTATGGCTATGGCGGATTCAATGTCTCCCTGACCCCGAGCTTCCGCCCAAAAAACATCGCCTGGATGGAACGGGGGGGAATCTTTGTGGAAGCCATTCTGCGAGGAGGCGGCGAATATGGGAAGGACTGGCACGAAGCGGGTACGCTCGCTTCCAAGCAGAATGTATTCGACGACTTCATCGCCGCCGCCGAGCACCTAATTCGTGAAGGCTACACCTCCCCCGCAAAACTCGCCATCAAAGGCGGATCCAACGGCGGCCTGCTAGTGGGCGCAGTCCTCAACCAACGCCCCGAGCTCTTCGGGGCAGCTTTGCCCGCAGTCGGGGTGATGGACATGCTTCGTTACCACAAGTTCACCATCGGTTGGGCCTGGGCCAGCGACTATGGCACCGCTGAAGATGCAGATCAGTTCCGCACACTGCTGGCTTACTCGCCCTACCACAACGCCCAAACCTCCCGGCCCTACCCCCCCACCCTGGTGACCACCGCGGAACGCGATGATCGGGTGGTCCCCCTGCACAGTTTCAAGTACACCGCCGCCATGCAGCACGCCCAATGCGGCGATGCTCCGATCATGATCCGCATCGAAACACGCGCCGGCCACGGAGCGGGCCGACCGGTCCAAATGGTGATAGATGAGGCAACGGACCAGATGGCCTTTTTGACTTGGGCTCTTGGGGAGGGCTAGGGCCAGGACGACATTCGACTCAGGCGAGCCCCTTCCTTCCTCTGGACTGGCGGAACAGGTGTATCCCCTCTCACGTGGCAGGCCACCTCCGGCCCCCACTGCAAAAAACCCTCATAATCAAATATCAGCTCTGGTTGCAGCCACCCGAGCAACCGATACTCCCCCTCTCCCCCTCTCCCGCTTTCCACCATGCCCTCTCCTTCCCGCCCTGCCAAAATCTCGGTGATTGCCACCGCGGCCATCGTCTGGGTCCTCTGGCTCATAGGTATGAACGCGGGCGACCGCTGGGATCTGTTCCTAGAGAACTGGTTCATGTCGATCACCATGACCTTCGGGTCGTTCATTGCGGGGGCTACCAGCGAGGGCGGAGGCGCCGTGGCTTTCCCGGTCATGACCATGGTGTTCAAGATCGCCCCCAACGTGGCGCGGGATTTCTCCCTAATGATCCAGGCCGTTGGCATGACAGCCGCCGCGATCACAATCCTGTACACACGCATCCCGATTGAGCGCCGGGCCCTTTGCTGGGCCAGCGTGGGGGGAACCCTCGGAGTCATCATCGGCATCGAGTTCATCAGTCCCTACCTACCAGCGCGAGAGACAAAGATGACATTCCTCGCCATCTGGCTGGCCTTCTCCTTCGCCCTCTACTTGATCAACCGCGTGCCTGAGCGGGAAGTTCGCACCGAGATCGAAAGCTTCGGACCTCGGCACTCACTCCTACTGGCGGGAACAGGCATCATCGGCGGCGCCATCAGTGGCCTGACCGGCAGCGGCCTCGACATCCTGATCTTCTCCCTGCTCGTTCTACGCTTCCGCATTTCCGAAAAGATCGCCACCCCCACCTCGGTGATCCTGATGGCCATCAACGCGGTAGTCGGCTTTCTATGGAAAGCCAACGTAGGCGGAGGCATGTCAGCAGAAGCTTGGAACTACTGGTGGGTTTGTGTGCCCATCGTGGTCATCGGGGCCCCAGCCGGCGCCCGCTTCATCCGCAATCGATCACGCCTTTTTGTAGCCCGTATCCTGTATGTTTCCATCCTCGTGCAGTTCATCGCGGGCCTGATGATCATCCCGCAAACCGCTGGCTTGCTCATCTACACCGCGGGCATCTTCACTTGTGCAATGTTGTTGTTCCGCGGGATGGCAAAGGGCGGGGCGAAACGCTTGAGCTGGTTGAACCAGCCCGATCAGCACGCATAAAAGGGAGGCCCAGCGCCCTATGCAACGCTCCATCAACCGCCTCATCAACGGCCTCAAATGGCCCGTTGCGGTGCTCACCCTGTTCATGCTGCCAGGGGCTACGAGCGCCCTCGGCCCAGTGTTCGCTGTGCTGCTGGACTTCCCCGAGCGAACAGGGCCGTTTGTCAGCGGGTTCATCATGTACACCCTCGGCTGGTGGTTCATTTTCCGCAAGCGCAGTGCCGGGGCGTACCTGTCCACGCTGGAACACGAGCTCACCCATGCCCTGTTTGCCCTATTGACCTTCCACAAGGTGACTGGGATCAAGGCTTCCTGGTCTGGCAAGGGCTCGATGCATTTCCAAGGCGGCGGTAACTGGCTGATTATGGTGGCCCCCTATTTCGTGCCAACGGTTTCGTTGGCCGTCATGGCCTTGATGTTCTTCATGGATGGCGGCAACGCCCACGCCCTGCAAGTGCTGCTGGGTGCCACGGTTTGCTACCACGCCACTTCTACCTGGAACGAAACCCACCGTCACCAGACTGATCTGCAGGGTGTCGGCTTCCTGTTCGCGCTGCTTTTCCTTCCCGCAGC
>CALEMP010000212.1 GCA_937910685.1 uncultured bacterium | reverse complement strand
GAGCGATGGGGTGGCTGCCGCAGAGTGGCCGATGGTGGGTGACGGGTGGTGAGGGGCGGGTGAGGTCATGGGAGTTGGAGGTGAAGAGTGGGGGAAAGGTCAGGAGTCGGAAGCAGGGGATTGGTGTTTAAGACAAGAGACGCATGGCGCTCTTACCTCTCTGACAAGGTAGCGTGTTTGCTGACCGGTGGCAAGATGGGGTGAGGGGTAAAGGGAGGCGAACGGCTGAGGCGGAGAGTTGCGGACGGGACCACACTGTCGGGGCAAGTCCGAGGTCCGCCGTGATGTGCCGCGGTGGGGGCTTTGCTGTCACGCCAACTCGTCTCCCGGTCGCAGGCCATGCCGGCCGTATTTTCGCCTTAACGGGTCTCTTCTTTGGATCCGAGCATCTCGCGAAGCTTGGCGGCCCATTGGGGGAAGTCGGGATGGGTCGGATGGCGACGGGCTAGGCCAAGGACATCGGCCGCAGCGCGATTCGGTTGGCCAGTGGCGGCGCGGTCGATGGCGCGGCGAAAGAGGAGGCCGGGTGCGATGCCTTGATTGAAGTTCTGGGCGGCGCGCTCGGACCCATCGGCATCGGCCAGGATCACGCCGGTCTCGAGTTCGAGTTGCCAGGCCAGATCGGTCCGTGGGTCGCCGATCAGCCGCCAAGGGACGCGGACATTTTTCTCGAGGATACCACCGAGGTTACCGGGCACTTGTTCCCACGTGGCATCTGGCGGGAGCAAAGGGCCGATCTGCAACCATTGGGTGAACGCGCTCTTTGCCATTGGCTCGCCGAGCAGTTCGTTGCCCTGCCCGGGGGCGCCCCGGAAATCTTTGCCTGTGAGCAGAGCGGCCAAATCGCGGGCATAACGGAGTGAGGGCTCCGCCCAGTGCTTGCTGTCGCGGTCCGAACGCCCCCGCTCTAGCGAGAGCACGAGGTATCGCAGGTGCATTTGTGCCGCTTGCTGGAATGGCTTCGAGCGGAGAAGGTCGGCGTTCCTTTTTTTCCATTCCACGAAGTCGCCGGAGGATGTCGCTTCGATGGCCTTCTCGTAAAGGCGACTAGCGGAACCGGGGGACCCTGCCGCTTGCCCTAAAATATTGACCGCCGTCCTACGCAACGCGTCCATTGCGCGTTCATAGGCAGTCTCAAGTTTGGCGAGGTCCGCGAGGGTCGAGCTTGGTTCGACCGGTGGAATATCGCTTTGTCCGTGGGTAGGCGCGGCGGCCAGTAAAAGTGAAGCGAAAGCCAGTCGCGGAATGAGCAAAGACCGCGGTGAGTGGCTGTGGTGTTTCCCGGTCATCTTGTTGGTTGAACACCTCAGCTTCAGGGGCAACCCATCCGGCAAGATAGGGCTCGCATGATGGTTCAAGCAAAGGAGCTATAGCAGGCTCTGGTCTGCCTCACGGGTTGAGTTTTGACCACGATTGGCCTGAGAGCAAGGCCGCTTCAATATGGTACACACGCCTCTGGTGACCTTACCCGCGGGGCATGACGGACCACGGCGGGCAACTCCGCGTCGTAGGCAAGGACGATCCACCTTGCGTTCCATGCCGCTCATCGCGGGACCCGTCCACGTTTTTGGCTTCGCACCACCTGCGCTAAACCCAAATACCTAGTTGAAAGGTGATGGAACGAGCAGGAGCGACTTACACCATCGGCCTAACTCCCGCTTAGGATGAGTGCGCCCGGCTCGACAAGTCATTGCCTTTCAACCCTGAACGCTTTTTCTAGGCTAAAGGCGGCTCGGGATTCCCCCCAAAAAAAGGGTAGCAAGCAGCTAGTGTTGTCCTCCTAGCGGACGCCCTGCTCGGCGAGGATTTTGTTAAATGATTTTACCGAGCCGTCGGGGAAGCAGATGTGCGGGCCATCCCGGTGAACATTGGCCCGCTCGATCAACCAGGGATGTGTGGCCCACTGTGTTGCGCTGCCGGGTTGGGCGGGAAACATCGTGGGCACATAGTGGATCTTTGACCGGTCGTCGTACGCAATTCCTTTTGATGCAAGAGCTGAATTGAAGGACGGGCACTGCCACGTTTTTTCCACTATTCCGTAATTGGTGAGGGCTTCGAGCCAGAACTTCTCCCAAGCAAGCTCTTCGTTGAGGGATGGTCCCTGGGGCCAGACGTTCTGGTGGTCCTGCAAGTGGCCGTGAAGAGCGATGGTGATGGATCGCATGTTGGCCATGCAGCCGGCCTCGCCGGCGCGCAAGAGGAAGTCCCGGGCATTGGGAAAAAAGAGAACAGCGAGGACCCCAAGGATGGTGATCGCGGCAAGCGTCTCGAGCAAAGTGAATGCCGCACGAGGGGAGTTGGTGCTCACGGGATGCACGGCTCCTCGGTGCTGAACGACTGCGCAGGCCTGCGAGTCTACTGCGTAACAGAGGTCTGGGAGGTCTCGGCGATCTGGTTGCCCACCTTCATGCCATTAAGCGAAAAGGTGTTTTGTGGGGCCGATGGCCTGCCTGAGAAATCCGTGGTTTGCAGTGTCCCTGTATTGTCGCCGGAAAACGTGATGATTGCCTTCTTGCCTGTCAAGGTGGCGGTGAAGCCGCCGCTGCAGGTATCCTGCACGGTTGTGAATTCAACCGTGTTATTGCTGCTGGCGATTCCCGGCGGACTATTGGTGTTGAAAGTGACCACAGTGTTCGTGGTCGCCAGGGTGTAGGTGGGGCTGAACCCGCTGTAGAGACCCCCGCTG
>CALEMP010000211.1 GCA_937910685.1 uncultured bacterium | reverse complement strand
AGCACGCGTTCCCAGTCGCGTACCAGTTGTGCCCAGGGTTTTCCGTAGTCCTCCATGGGGAGGCTGAGCAGGGACTCGATGATTTGGATTTGGCCTTCTGGGAGCTGGAGCAGCCAGGTGATGAAGAGGTTCAGTTGGCTGGGGTTTTCTGGGGGGAGGACTTCGACGAAGCGTTGGGGTTCGTCGCGCAGGGGGTGGTAGAGCTTTGCGTTGCGTACGTAGGCGGTCCGCATGAGGTCATGCAGGCGTTCCTCCGCTGGATCAATGGTGGGTATGGAATCGGTTTGGTTTGCACTGCCGACTTGCTTGAAATGGGCTTGGAGTCTTACATGGTCCCGGCACATGGCGGCAAACAGTTCGCCGTTCTTGGGGGGCGGGGCCTGCAGTTTGAGGGGGATGAGGGTTGGGTCCAGGTCGCAGGCGTCTAGGGCTTGGCGGGCCAATTTTATGCCCACCATGAAGTGCAGCAGGTGCCCTTCCTGTTGCAAGTGTCGGGCGAACATGAGGGTGCGCGCCACCTGTTGCGGGCTGGCTTGGCCTTCGGTCAAGAGGGCTTCTCCCAGCTTGAGGAAACCCATTGAGTCCTGGTTCAGATTGGATTCGATGTGGTACGCATCTTGTTCCAGAATCTTGAGGCAGCGCTGCCAATGGGATTCTGCGTCCTGCTGCGCCTTGCTGGCTGTGTGCCAGTCCTCGACCGCTTGAGCCACGTCAGGCCCTTGGCCTGGGGCTCCGAAAGTGTTGGGACGAGTCTCTTGCGCCCACACCTCCAGCGCGGCCCAGTCGAGGTCTAGCTGGGCCAATTGCTGCTCATTGAATCCCGCTTGGGAGCGAATGCCAAGGAGCACGATTGCGGCCAGGGCCAGGATCGTTAGCAGTCGGAGGTAGGTTTTTCTCATGGGCTGACGGGTATGGCGAAGAGGCATACCACCTTAGAATCTACTCTAGAGGGTTGCTCCAAGGGTCATAGGAATTGGCCTAGGATTTCAAAGGTGCTCCCAGGGGGTGCCCATTCCACGCGGGGGGGAGCTAGTTCCGACGAGACCGACGGAAGCGCCATACTGCGGCGAGGACTTGGCCAACACCGCTGACCTTTGCCCCCTGCTTGGCGCACTGGTCACCTACTTGGAACGCTCGCGCCCACTGGGCATGTTGCATGCGGTAGGTGGTCCAAAGGCTGTGTTTTGGATCCCACATTTCGGTTTGCTCGGAGGTCACCCCGTTGAGCTCGATGACCCGCAGGTCTTTCCCGCGCATCAGGTGCTCTTGGGAGGGAGCCTTGAAGTCGAAGCGTCCCAGATGGAATCCCGGGTAGCGCCCAGCGAGGTGCGCCACCGCTGCCTGAAGGTCGGGGGTGATGAGGTGTTCGCCGTCCAAGAAAATGGCCCCGCGTGAATGGGTGCCCACCTCCACTAGGGAGATATGGGTTCCCGCGGCAGGCACGTGATCCATGCGACCGGGGTTCTCCTCTGCATAGGTCTGTTGCAAGGCGACGGCGCGAGGATCCGCAAGAATCAGTTGCTCTAGGGTGCGTTCTCCGTCACCCGTGACCCGTGGAATCTCTTTGATGGTCACGCCCACGATTTTCCCTTCACGCGCCCCGGGGGGATGGACCCAGAACACGCCAAATTCCTGGCCAGGAGCGTATTCCATCAGGATCGACGGGACGCACATGGTTTCGAGGGCTGCTTCTAACTCGGCTTGGGTGTGCAGGACCTGAACCCCTGATCCCCGCTGACCCGCGTCAGGCTTGAGCACCAGGGGAAGGGTCAAATTCTCAGCGGCAACAAATGCCAAGGCCTTGGGTGCTTGGTCTCCATTCGGTTCCAAGAAAACCCAGCAGGGGATTTCAGGTCCTGATCCCAGGCCCTCCAAGATGGCCGACTTGCTTTCCCCAATTAAACCGCCCATGGGAATGGCGGGATTAGCCGCCGTCATCACCAGTCCGCGGTGACGAATCGTCATGAGCAACACGTCGGCGATGACCGGTGCGTAGTAAATAAAGGGATGCCAGAACTCGTGGCGTGTCCATCGCCGCCAGCGCCCCAGCAAAATGCGTCGGCCGCGCCAAGTGAAGAGCCGCAGGATGTTGTGCAGAATCAACACCGAGGCCAGGGAATAGACAGCAAAGAGCACCACATCGGTCCCATCGACCTGGTCGAGGCGTACTCCGAAGTACTGTGCCACCAACGCCGTGGCACCCACGAGGACCGGAGTCCACAGCACGCCTGCCACTGCAAACCAAAAGGCGAACTCCTTTGTGCTCGTGCGCAGGACCCCAGCAGTGAAGTAGATCGGCAGGCGCAGCCCGGGCAGGAAACGGCTGGAGAGAATCACCTTGGCACCCCGTTTGTCCAACCAATGGCTCGCGCGGGCCATGGTGTCTTCGGTGATCAGCCATTTGAAGGGGGCGACTCGAATGGCCGAGCGCCCCATGAGGCGGCCGCTCATGAAGAGCAGCATGTCGCCGATGAAGATGCCGATGAAGCAGGCGAGGCTGGCGGCGAGCCACTCCATGCGTCCGTCTGCCACCAGGAATCCTGCGGCGATGCAGGCTAGGTCTTCTGAGGCTAGGGTGGCGAGGGCCAGGAGAGTTCCAAACAGCAAGAGGGCCGGCCCACTGAGGGGCGGAATGTCCTTGGGGTCAAAGGGGATCTGGGCTTGCTCTATGCGCTCGGTCTTGGCTTCCTCGCGCACAACTCCTAGGCCTTGGTCCACCTGGGTGACCCATGCGTCTAGGTCTTGGGCCAATTCCTCGGTCCAAGTGAAGGGCAAAAAGTGGCTTTGGTCCTCGAGGATTTGGAGTTCCGCTTGGGGCACAATGCGTTGATGCTCCTGTGCGGCGGCCACGGGAATCAGGGGGTCGTCCCGCCCATGGACGATGCGCACGGGAAGCTCCAAGCGGACCAAGATTTCTCGCAGGCGGCGCTGGTCGGTTTCCGCAAAGTTGCGACCAAAGGCCACCAGGGGTGCCATCCCATTCCACCCGCCAAAGTGGGGCAGTGCCCAGCGTGCACCTTGGCAGGCGTTGAGCAAGAGCAGGTGCAGTCCATGGTTCAAGGCATGCGAACCGAGCAGTTCGAACTCAATCACGCCTAGGGAGGCCAGCATGTAGAGGGACTGCACCCGAGCGGGTTGTAGGTCGATCAACTCCAGGGCCACCGCACCGCCCATGCTCCAGCCCACCGCGTGCACCTTTTCCACATCAAGGGAATCGAGCAGGGCCATGATTTGGCTGGCCGCGCCCTTGGCGGACAGATCGGGGCCGAGGGGCTTGCTGGCGCCAAAGCCAGGGAGGTCGACGGTCAAGACCCGTAGGTGATCGGGCAAGGCTGCGGTTAGCTGCGCGAAGTTCGTGCCCCGGCCGGGGCTTCCGTGCAGCAGCAACAGGGTGGGGGCGTTGGACTCTTGGGAGCCGCTCATGGTCCAGGCCAGGGTTTGGCTGCCTTCCCCTAGGGCCAAGACCTCGCTCTGTTGCCACCCTTCCGGGGCTGGAACCTGGTCCTCACCCAGGACCCATACCAAGTGGGAGACCAGCAGGATTCCTAGGTAGATGCGCCACCAGGGTAGGCGGGCCCAGAACTTTTTGGGCGGAGCTTGAGTTGTAGAAGTCACAGTGGGGGGCGTGGCGGGCGAAGGCTCATGGGGCGGCATTTCTCCGGGCAAAATACAACTCCCGCAGGCCTCCCTAGGTCAATTCACACAGGAGGGCTGAAAGTGTTCTTGCACCTGGGTCCAGGTTTCCTGGGCGAGGCTCTTGCGGTCTGCGGCCTGCACCTCCTGTCCAATGTAGGTCACGCGGGCTTCGATACGGGGCAGCATGAGGAAGCCGAGGAAATGGGGCAGCATCTCCATTTCTCCCCACCAGCACACGGAGAGATGGGCAGGGGGTTCGCTCGGGGCAACTGCATAGTGCAAAGCAAAGGGTGCGACGGGCAGGTCCAGGTCCACCGCCACTTGAAAGAGGCTGGCGCGGAAAGGCAGAACGGTTGCGCCGCTAGTGCTGGTGCCCTCAGGGAATACGATCACCCCTTCGCCACCTCGAATTGCCTTCCCCAAATCATCGCGCACTTGGCCGAGTTCCCGTTTGCGCTCGCGCTTGACGAAAAGAGTTCCTGCAAGACGCGCGATGTGTCCCGCAAAAGGTACCTGTCCAATCTCGGCCTTGGAAAGAAAACGCCCCCGCATGGAGGCGTGCAACACCAGGATATCGAGGTAGGAAAGGTGGTTCCCCGCCGCAAAAAATGGGGGAGTCGGGGGGGTACCCAGCACCTCAAGGCGCACCCCCAGTACGAACAGGCACCCAAGGGCCCAAAGGCGCGTCACCCGGCGACGCAGGCCGATGGCTGCCGATGACCAAACCCGATCGAGGAGCAGGGCCGACAGGAGGAAGGGATAAGTGGCGAGGGTCAGGCAGAGGAGCGCACAGATGCGCAGGATTGCTCGGAGGTACCTCATGCGCTGTGACCTCCCTTGGGAGAGCTGAATTTGCCGTGCTGTTCCTCGTTGATGTGCAAATGGATCAGGCTGTCGATGGTGCCGAATTCCCGATCCAAAGCAGGGCCGCCGATGACCTTGGCTCCGTACCTCAAGTAGATTTGGAACAGGGTTGGAACAACCGGCTTAGGGTGCTTGGCTAGGTCCTCCGGGGAGGCATGGCACAGGAATTCTTTGCGCGGCCTGGCAAAGTGCTGCGGGTGCAGATGCCCCTCTTCGATCATCAGCTGGTGAAAGCACAAACCCTCCGCAGGGTCTTGGCTGGTAAGGGAACTGCAACCAAACATCCCCTTCAAGCCCACATGATCCGCGTACGCACTGAGACCCCGCCACAGCAAAAACAAAACCCGGTGGTCTCGATAGGCCCGGGCAATGCAGGCTCGGCCCAGTTCAATGGACTGTTCCAAGAACTCCGCAGGAAGGTCATCCAACTGGAATTCCCCTGCTGAGTAGAACCCATGTCCCTCCCGGGCCGCGGCTGGAATCTGCATGCGGTAGGTGCCCACGCAAGTTTCCGTGGCCAAATCCATGACCATCAGATGCTGGCACTGTGCATCGAACTGGTCCCGGTCGCGCCCGCTTGCCTGGTTGGCCGCTAGACCTTCACCGAGTTCCAAATGAAACACATCAAAGCGCAAGCGCTGGATCTCATCCAGGTCCCGGGCGCTGCGCGCAAACCGCAAGCGATAACGCCCCGAAACCTCATCGAGATCGGGGATGCGCTCGGGGTGGGCGAGCGCACGGGCTTGAGAGGATGGACTAGAGTGTTGCAAGGCTGCTGAATGGGGGCGGGCTGAAGTCAGCGAGCTGATGGCTGCGGATTGGGTTGCACCATTTTGAGGCCCCTCGGGCGGAGATTCTATTCTCTCTTCCCCCTTGGGGTCATGGGTCCAGGAGAGCCGCGCAAAGAATGGGTCAAACCCGTTTGCCCCCTCCAGGGCTCGTGAGGGCTCCTTTGGCGAGGATCATGAAAGCAAGGTATGCTTAGGCTCGGCCTTTTCCATCTCTTGAACCTATTCCAACGTCCCATGCGCTTGACCCTCCTCTGCCTCTCCAGCATCTTCCTGACACCTCTTCTGGCCCAGGGCAGCGACGACTGCCTCTTGGCCCTCGCGATCACAGGACCCGGTCCCCACGCCTTTGACAATTCCGTGGCCACCCTGGATGGGGCTGCGGATCCCCTCTGCCTGGCCTTTGGGAGTGACCAAGTGGAGCAGGATGTGTGGTTACGCTGGACCGCGGCCGTTACTGCTCCCACACTGCTTTCCTTCTGCGGTCAAACCACCGTGGACACCAAAGTCGCCGTCTATGACGGGGTCACTTGCAACGACATCATGTTGGCCTGCAATGATGATTCCTGCGGCTTGCAATCCGCGTTGACCTTTGCCGCAGTGGCTGGCAGTGAGTATCTGGTCCGGGTGGGAACCTATCCTGGTGCTGCCGGAGGAATCGGGACCTTTGACTTCACTCCCCAGGTGCCTGTGGTTAACCCGGGCAACGGCCACTCTTACCTTGTGGTGAGTGATGGCGCCGACTGGCCCACCGCTCGGGCAGCGGCCGAGGCCATGAGCTTCAATGGCCTAACCGGTCACCTGGTGACCATTGTGGATCAGGCGGAGCACGATTGGATTCAGGCCAACTTGGCCTTCACCCGTCCCTGGATCGGTCTGTACCAAAACACAACTTCGAGCACCTACGCCGAGCCTGCAGGGGGCTGGGAGTGGATCACTGGAGAACCCTTCACCTTCACTTTCTGGGCCGCGGGCGAACCCAATGACAATCCCGCGGGGGAAGACTTTGCCGAGTGGCACGGCGGCGGTTGGAATGACGTGGTTGGGTCCTCCACCACACCTACTGAGTACATCGTGGAGTTCGACGGTCTCGTCGGTGGTCCTGGACTCTTCTGCGACCCGGCAAACAATGCCTCGTCCGGCCAGCCCGTTACCCTGGAAAACTCCGACCTTAGCGGACCGGGGTTGTTTCACCTGGAAGCCGAGGGCGGACCCGTCGATCAGTTTGGCTTCTTCCTGATTTCGGCTTCGGAATCCCCGAGCCCGATTGCGGTGAGTCAGGGCCTGTTGTGCCTAGCGGCCCCGATCGGGCGGTACTCGTCCAACGCGGGTCCGGCTTTGAATTCTCTTGGCAGGTTCGACTCGGCGGGAGTGTTGCAGAACCTCGCGGGCACCTCTTCGGTGGGATCGGGCTTTGATATTTCCGCCGCACTGCCGGATCCCCCTGCAGGGGTGATTGCATCCGGGGATACTTGGCTGTTCCAGCTTTGGTTCCGAGACCTAGGCGGCGCGTCCAACTTCAGCAACGGCATTGCCGTTACCTTCTAGTCGTCCTTGCCCAGGAACGGGTAGCGCCAATCCGTCGGCGGAACAAAGGTCTCTTTGATCGTTCTTGGGCTGACCCACCGGAGCAGGTTCAGAATCGATCCGGCCTTGTCATTGGTACCGGAGGCCCGCGCCCCACCAAAGGGTTGCTGGCCGACCACTGCGCCCGTGGGCTTGTCGTTCACATAGAAGTTACCAGCGGCAAAGCGCAGGGTCTCCATGGCTTTCCTGAGGGCGGTGCGATTGGTTCCGAAGACCGCACCCGTCAGGGCGTACTCGCTGGTGTCCGCGCACAATTGGACGGTCTCGTCCACCCGTGCATCCTCATAGGGGAAGATCGTCAGCACCGGGCCAAACAGCTCGGTGCGCATCAGGTCATGTTTAGGGTCGGCGGTTTCAATCACCGTCGGACGGATGAACCAGCCTTCGCTGGCGTCGCACTCGCCGCCCACAACCACTTTGCAGCTCGCATCGGCGCGTGCCCCTTCGATTGCGGTGGACAGTTTCTTGTAGCTGCCTTCGTCGATCACAGCGCCGAGGAAATTGGTGAAGTCTTCGGGGTCGCCCATGGCCATCTCGGCCGTAATCGCTTCCAGTTGCTCCAGCACCTCGGGCCAGATGGACTTGGGGACATAGGCCCGGCTTGCGGCCGAGCACTTCTGGCCTTGGTATTCGAAGGAGCCACGGGCGAGAGCCACAGCAAGAGTCCGGGGATCCGAGTCGGGCAGTGCCATCACGAAATCCTTGCCGCCGGTTTCGCCCACGAGGCGCGGGTACTGAGCATAGTTCGGTAGGTTCTCGGCGACGGAGCGCCAGATGCCTTGGAAAACTCCTGTGGATCCTGTGAAGTGGATTCCGGCCAAGCGTGAGTCTGCCATCACCGGGTCGCCTACCGCGGCGCCGCGGCCGGGGAGGAAGTTGATCACTCCGGGGGGGACTCCGGCTTCGATCATGAGTTCGGACAGGTAGTAATTTGAAAGCACCGAAGTGGAGGCCGGTTTCCAAATCGTGGTGTTGCCCAACATGGCCGGAGCCGAAGGCAAGTTCGCCGCGATGGATGAGAAGTTGAAAGGCGTGATCGCAAAGACAAAGCCATCGAGGGGGCGGTGCTCCATGCGGTTCCAGCAGCCCGGAGAAGACTGGGGTTGCTCCGAGTAGATGCGCTCCATGAAACGAACGTTGAAGCGCCAGAAATCGATCAGCTCGCAGGCCGCATCAATTTCGGCCTGGTGACAGGTCTTGCTTTGACCGAGCATGGTCGAGGCGTTCACCCGGTCGCGCCAGGGGCCGGCCAGCAAGTCGGCGGCACGAAGGAAAACCGTGGCGCGTTCTTCCCAGGGCAGGGCTTGCCAATCGGCGCGGGCGTCGGTGGCTGCGTTGATTGCGCGGGTCACGTCCTCGGGACGGGCTTGATGGTAAATACCCAGGTCCATCCCATGGTTGTGGGGCGAGCGCATTTTCGCAGTGTTGCCGGTCTCCACCTTTTCGCCGCCCACGAGCAGGGGCACCTCAATGGGATTGCTGCGCATGCGCTTGAGCTCGGCTTGCAAACTCTTCCGTTCGGGGCTGCCGGGGGCATATCCCCGCACCGGTTCGTTGACGGGATCGGGGGTTTGGAATGTGCCGTGTGTCATGTTGATGGTTGCTGTGGTTCGAGGCAGGGGGCTTGGTCTGCCGTCCGGAGGGGGTGGACGGCAAAATAGGGGGCATGATTGTCCACGGGGGGGCACCCTGAGTCCAGAAGTGTACTTGGGCCTTTTCAAGAGGACCGCCGCGCCCCATGATGTGGGCCCTTCGGACGCCCATGCGGGAGTCCTCCGGGGAAGGTCCCGTTGGTTGCGATTCGAAACCAGCGGCTTGACCACCCAAGAGGGAGCCCCTGCCCTCCACCACCTGATGAAAAAACCCACTCAAAACCTGCGATCTCTTGCCTCCCGCCTCGTCCCCTGTCTGTTGCTGGGCGGCTTAGCCTCCTGTGTGGCCTCGATTGAGACCTACGATAGTCGAGACTCTAAGGCCCACGACGGTGCGGGCAATCAGGACGGTGGCTCCGCCAAAGAGCACGCCAAGGCCGACAAGTTGCGCGGGCTGCATCACACGGCCGAGGCCGCCGAGGGCGCGGTGCACAACGCCCATATGAGCTTGGATCTTGCAGGAATTGGGGAGCGGTTGGCCCAGGAAACTCGGAATGAGGCTCTGCGCGCCGCGGAAGTCGCCCTCGCCCAGGCCACGGAAAAGGTCGCGCGCTTCAGGGAATTGCAGCGGGCCGAGGAAGAAGAGGTCGCGCGCATGGCCCTCGATCGGGCAGCCGAGCGGCTGATCGGTGCTCAACAGGATCTGCAGGGGATTCTGGACATCTACGAGCAAGAGGAAGAGGCCCGTTCCCGGGACGAGATCATTCGTCGTCACCGCATGAGCGTGGTTTTTGCGGAACGGGGTCAGGCCTTGAGCGCTGCGCGCCTCGAAATGCTGCTTGAACATGAGTTGCCCGCGAAGGAACTGGTCCTTGAGGAAACCCGAATCCGGGCAGAGCAGGCCCTTGAAGGCCTACGCCGTCAAGAGGAGCGCATTGAATTGGAGCGCGAGCAAAAACGACACAAGCTGCAGGTAGCCCTCGTGTCGGCGGAGCATGCCCTAGAGGATGCCCACATCCAGTTGGACCGAGCTCTCCGGAAGGCCGGGGAAGAGGGGCGGCATCACGCTTCCGAGCATGAGCACGAGGGCCATGATCATTCTGATGGTGAGCATGGCGACCACGAAGAGCATGGTGACCACGAAGAGCATGGCGACCACGAAGAGCATGGTGACCACGAAGAGCATGAGCATTCCGAGGAGCAGTCCTCCGAGCACGAGGGTTCCTGATCATGCTCCCGACTCTGCTCTGTTGGGCCGCTTGCGTCCTGCCCCAGGGGGAAGATCCGGCTCCGGTGGGGCGGGTCTTGCCCGCAGCTCAGCCCGTGGTTTCCCGGGAAGTGCCGAAGACTCTTTCCGGTGAAGAAATCCATGACTCTCACAAGCGCGCAATCGATTCGCTCTTGGGCCGTCAAAACCCCGACGGGAGTTGGGGGGCGGGTGCGCCTGACTGCGTCTTGGAGTTGGGCTTTGCCCTTGAGACCTATTACTCCTGGCAAGTAGGGGCCCACGCCCTGGGAACCATGGCCCTGGCCGCGATCCCCGAAACCCCCGAGCGGCGTATTGCCTTGGACCTCGCGATCCAATGGCTCTGTACCACGCGCCCTTCGACCCGCGGGTCGGACTGGGACAACGACCGGGTCTGGAGCACGCTTTATGGTTTTGTGGCCTGCATGGAATTGCTGGACGACAAGCGCTTTCAGGAGGGCCCGACGGCAGAGGCTCTCACAAGTCGCGGGAAGAAGTTCTTGGCTTCGCTCTTGGCCCACCAATCCGACATGGGGGGCTGGGCTTACTACGACGATCCGCCCTATGACCGCATGCCCACCTGGGCCACTTCCTTTTGCACTGCTCTCGTGTTGCCTTCCATGGTGCGCGCGGAACAGCGCGGCTGGTTGGTGGAGAAAAAAGTGAACCAGCGCGCCCTTAGCTATGTGGCTCGCTGCGAACTGCCCGGTGGAGCCTACGAATACGACTTGAATCCGCGCGTGCGGATTGGAGGCATCGAGCACATCAATCGCATGGAGGGCAGCCTTGGCCGCACCCAGGTGGGAAACTGGGCTCGGATTCAGGCGGGGGATCGGCATGTGACCCCCGATGTGGTGCGCGAAGGGCTTGCCGCCCTCTTTCGGCACCATGGTTTCCTCGATCATGCCCGCACCCGGCCCGTGCCCCATGAGGGCTTTCACGCCAATGCGGGCTACTTTTATTACTTTGCCCACTACTACGCTGCCAAGGTGATCAACACCTTGCCAAAGGAAGAGCGGGAAGAATGGCACGCCCAGTTGCGGCCGCAGATCACCAAGACCCAATGGAAGGATGGCAGCATGAGTGATTTCATGGATGCGGGGTATGCGATCACCTCGGCTACAGCTTTTGCGATCCTGACCCTTGAGGCGGGCTTGCGTTGATCATGGGTACCGTTGACGAATCAAACCCGGGCAAGGCCAGCACCTGCGCGGAAGTGGATGTGGAACAGATCCGAAAGTTCTTCTGCGCCATGCTCGCTGGGCGGCTTGCCCCGAGAGCTGCGGAATACGTTGACAAGGCAGCGGTGGAAATCAGCGCGGGGGTGGATCTCAAGCGCATGGGGATGCTCTTTGCCCTCGCCAGCCGACATGCTCGCGACCGAGTGTTGCTCGATCCCAGCGAGGAGGAGCTAACCCTAGCGGCCAAGTTGGTGCCCGGTTGGAACCCCGAGCGCTGGGGCCTCCTGGAAACCCTGCGGGCCAGACTGTGGTTTGCCCGCCAGGATCTAGATCAGGCTAGTTGCGCCGAAGCGGTGGAGGCGCTCTTTGCCCATGCGGACGAGGGGGAGTGCCGTGCCCTCTATCGCATCCTGCCCCTTTTGCCCGACGGTCTGCGTTTTCAATGGCGCATGCAGGAAGGTTGCCGGACGAATATCGTGCCTGTTTTTGAGGCCGTAGCCTGCGACAATCCCTATCCCGCCCGGCACTTTGAAGACGTGGGCTGGCGCCAGATGGCGATCAAGGCACTCTTTTTGGGCTCGCCCCTTTGGCGTGTTCATGGTCTCGATGGGCGGTTGGACGAAGAACTGGCGCGCATGGCCCTGGACCTGGTGGAGGAGCGCAGCAGCGCGGGCCGCCCGATCCCTGCGGACCTCTGGCTTTGCGTGGGGCCCTTTGAACAGTCCCGGGCCCTGCCCATGATCGCCCACGAGGTGGACCATGGCACCGAAGAAGGCCGCTGCGCCGGAATTCTGGCTCTCGGACGTGCCCTGCAAGAGGGTAGGCTAGAGGCCCTGATCCGTGCCCAAGATCCTCTTCTTAGTCCCTGGGCCCAGGCTGCCCAGGATGGCGACTGCTCCCAGGCAGCTTTTAGCCGACTCCCTGGCCGGGAAGCACCCAACCAGTAATCACGATGCGTTTTTTCGATCCACACATTCACTGTTCCAGTCGTACCACCGATGACCTCGCGGCCATGGCCGAGGCGGGCATTCGCGCGGTCATTGAGCCTGCTTTTTGGTTGGGTCAACCGCGTACGACCCTCGGCGCATTCACCGATTATTTCTCCAGCATTTTGGGTTGGGAGCGTTTCCGTGCCTCCCAGTTCGGCATCAGCCACTACTGCACCATTGGTTTGAACTCGAAAGAGGCAAACGACGAGGGCCTTGCCCGGGAAGTGTTGGAAATCCTGCCGAGCTACGCCCTCAAGGAAGGGGTCGTGGCCATTGGCGAGATTGGCTATGACGAGATCACTCCCGCCGAGGAGCGCGCCTACGAAGCTCAACTGAATTTCGCCGCCGAGAACGACATGGTGGTCATGGTGCACTCACCCCACAGGGATAAAAAGCGCGGTATCCAACGCTCGATTGATGTGGCTATCAACTGTGGTATCCCCATGAATAAGCTGGTCATCGATCACAACAACGAAGAGACCGTCAAGGATGTGCTGGACTCAGGCGCCTGGGCAGCATTCACGATTTACCCCCACACGAAAATGGGCAGCGCACGCATGTGCGAGGTCGTGCAGCAGTATGGGCCCGATCGCATCATCGTGGACTCATCCGCCGATTGGGGTATTTCCGATCCCCTGGCGGTTCCGCGCACTGGGGCTCTGATGCTGGAGAAAGGCATTGATCCCGAGGTCGTGCGCTTGACCACCTGGCAAAATGCCATCGACGCCTACGCCCAGTCTGGGCAGATTGACGTGGAAGCCCTCGAAGGCTCTTTGGAAGTGGACCAACGGGCACTCTTTGGCGATAGCTCCATCCTGCGCGGCCAAGAGCCGCGGGTGGATACGCCGGTGATCAACTAAGGTCGAGCAGGCGGGCGATGTTGCCCCCAAAGATCTGACCGTGTTCGTCGGCGCTGCCTCCGAGGCTGCGGACGATGGAGGACTGTTCGCTGAGTCGGTCTTCCCGCCAGCCCGCGGGGAAAGGTCCCGAGTCCGTACCAAACAGCACACGCTTGGTACCAAACGCATCGAGCGCTCGCTCAAACACGTCCTTCAGGGTCAGACTTTGGGACTGAGTTCGGATCCAACCGTTGGATGACGATGTGTCGGTCGAGATGTTGCGGCACTGCATGCCCGCCATGAGGGTCTCGCGGAACATGCCCGCCCCGAAGTGGGGGATGATGAAGTTCACGTTGGGGTGGCGGTCCGCCGCGGGCACCAGGTAGAGGGGATTGGCTAGGCTGGGATTGGCGGTGCGCTTGAGCCCAAAATGGTCTCGCAGGGGGACCTTAAACAGGCCGCAATGCACATAGCACACTCCCTGCACAGCGGCGATCTCTTCCAGCACGGGGTCGACCAGGGGACTGTCGATACGGAATCCGTGCTGGGCGGGAAACAGCAGCAGGCCGCGCATGCCCCGCTCCACCAGCAAGGTGCGTGCTTTTTGGGCAGCGTTTTCGGCGGTGGGGTTGATGACTGCGACTCCCGTGAGCTGCTTGGGGGCCGCAGCCGCGGCTTCGGCAACGGTGCCGGACTCTTTGGGATGGCTGGAGAAAATCACCAAGCGGTCCACCGAGGACTCTTCCATTTCCGCCAGCCAATTGCGCCGATGGACCGAGTCGTCCTCGTCGGGCATTTGCAGGCCGGTGGATTCCTGTACCAGGGCCATGCGTTGGTGCACCGTGCCAGCCATGGGGCTCTCCTCGGCGAGGGCTTGGAAGAAGGGGTTAGAGAACCAGTGACAGTGGGCGTCGATGAGGGGGGGATTGGTCATGGGGCGCCTCTTGGCAGGCTCTCATTCTATCGGCGGAAATCCCCCGGCTGTGCCTGATGGCCCTGTTATTTGAGCTATGCGGGGGGGGACGCCGGAGCAGGCGACCTCCATGGAGCCGGAGAGGGAGCCAACCGGGTACCATTCCGCCCTATGGAATACTGGGGCCTCGATTTGTCCAAAGAGAACTTCAAGTTCTCGGCGGCTCACTTTCTAATTTTTCCCGACGGCAGCGCAGAGCGTTTGCACGGGCACAACTACCGGGTTTTTGTGGAGATCGATGGAGGTCTCGACGAGCACGGACTGGTCTTGGATTTTAAACGCGTCAAGCCGGTGGTGCGCGAGCTATGCGACTCCCTTGACGAGCATTTTATTGCTCCGGGGGAACATCCAGAACTCGTGGTGGGGGATTCAGTGGATGGGCACCGGGAAGTGCGCTATCGGGAGAGTCGCTACCTGATGCCCGAAGGGGATTTGATCGTCTTGCCGGTGAACAACACATCGTCCGAGAATCTGGCCACGTGGTTGGGCCAGCGCTTGCTTGAAGAACTGAGTGGGCGCTTCCCCCTGGTGAAGGTCCAGCGTCTCAAGGTTAGCGTGGAAGAGACTTCCGGCCAGCGCGGGGTCTATCGTTACCTCGTGTCCTAGTGATCGGTGCTAGGGCTGGATGCGTTGGCGAGGAGGGCAGCTTGAACGCCCTCGTCCTGGGAGTCATCCATCTGCTTGTCCTGCAGAGAGGTCAAGAGGGAGTCGATACCCACCAGGGAGATCGTCGGACCCCCTAGAAGTTCTAAATCTGCCACCAAGCCTTCGGGCCAGCCGGCCCCAAGGTTTTCGTCCGCAAGCCAAGAGTGCAGGGCGTCCACAGCGAAGTTCGGGTACATCTGCACCAACTCGCGCAACTCGTCAGGCCCCATCTGTTCTACGGCCGCTTCACGCCAGGCCAGGGTTTCATCCACCAAACCGGCAGCATCCAACAACCAGGCGGGGGGCACTTCGTCCAGGCCTTGGGCGTCCGCCTTGAGGCAAAGGTCCGCAATGCCTTGCAAGCCAATCGCCGCTTCGGCGCGCTCGATCACTAGGAAAGCCAAGCCGTAAAATCCGCGCTTGGTGCCGCTGGTCAAGGCCGTACTGGAGAGACCTGCTTGCACGTCAAAGACTCGGCTCTGGGGTTTTTCTCCCTGGTCTTCTCCTGAAAGGGTCACCCGTGCCAGCCACTCGCGCTTGTCATCCGGCCAAGATAGGCGCAACTCAAGTTTGAGTCCGCCGCAAGCCAAAGCGGCCGAGCAAAGCCGTCCCGCTCGCAGGCGGGCCGCCCCATCGGGGCAGAGTTTGGCGCTGACCAAATCGCAAAGTCCCTCTTCCAATGTTCCAGGCAAAAGGTGCCACGGTTCGTCGAGGGCCGCATGGACCAACTCGTGGGCCAGGGTGCGTTCTAAATTGTCCGCGTTGCGTGCAAGCAGCACCCGATGGTGGTGCTCGCTCCAAAGGCCCTCTGCATCTGCCACCTGGCTGCCGGGAAAAGCGTAGAGCCGGGGCTGTCCTTGGATCCAAACCTCTAGGTCATCGGGCAAACTGCTGAAGGGGACGAGGGCTTCAACCCGGGGCCCGAGGGAGTCGAGGAGCAGCGACGTGTTGTGGGCCTCCATCAGGTCCCCTGCGCGTACGACTCCCTCGGCGGCCTGCACCCGACTTGCGGGGGGCTGCACCATACAGGCGCCCATGAGCGCGGCGGCCGCGAGGAGCGGCGCCCTGGATCGGGTGGATAGGTTCACAGGAAAACGTACCCCGGTATCCGAAGGGCAGCCTGCGGGAGGGGCAATTCGGATCCAAATCGGTACAGAAAGGGCTGCCGGGAGGGGCGTGGGGGGTATCGTGAGGCTCCCATGGACGCCACCCCGCCCCCCCTGACCGACTTTGGCCTAGCCCAGGCCGAGGAGATCCTGCGCATCCACTGGGGTCGGACCGGCCCCCTCAAGCCCCTGACCAGCTATGAGGATCGGAATTTCGCCCTGCTCGACGGGGCCGGAGAACCTAGCCATGTGCTGCGCGTGCAAAACGTCGGGGACCCCCTGCGCCTGGGACTTGAGGCCCGCGTCCTGAGGCACCTCGCCCAAAAGCTGCCCGGCATGGGGCCGGAGTTGTTG
>CALEMP010000210.1 GCA_937910685.1 uncultured bacterium | reverse complement strand
GCTCAAGGTCATGCCCGGATCACGGGGCACTATTTCAAACTGCTGCAAAGCGGGTTCGTCGCCGGAGTGTTCCTCAAGCAAGTCCACCACCCGACCCACACAGCTCTCTAGGAATTCCTCCACTCCTGCTGTGCTTGAAAGGTCAATCTCGGATGAGCTCCCAGCCCAGCCCACCAGTCGGCCCTGATCGGATCGCGCCCGGGCCAAGAGAGCCCCGCGCACGCGCCAGCGAATTTGCCCGCCGCGCTCTTCCACTTGGACTTCATCGTCGATCCGGGTCAAGCGATCGGTCAAAAACGCGAGGCGCTCTTCACTGGTGGAGTCCAACCCCGCAGCGACCGGCGGTCCGCATTCTCGGGAGACGCCTCGGTTCAAGAAAACCTCCGACAGCCAAGCTCCGCTGGCCTTGCGCGTGACTGCTTCGCACAACATGAACAGGCGCAAGTCTCCGATCATCACTTCGAGACGTTCTTCAAGGGCTGGATCTCCGCCGGTGCCCACCACAACCACCTCGGGAGCTTGCTCCCAATCGAGGGCCGCGTCATCAAGCAGCCGCGGCAACCATTGAGCCAAGTGCGGCAGAGCTGCGAGCAGATCCAAGGTCCGAAGGGCGACGGGCGCACCCGACTCTTGCTCCACGAGCACCAGGAGCAAACGGCCATCCCCATCCACCAACAAGTAGTCCGCGTCGAATGGCCCCGCCTGCAATCCTTCGTCCACCAGGCGCGCGTCAGGGAACGCGTTCTGGAGGCAAGAGGTCAGTTCTTGGGGTAGCTCAAGGCCTTGATCAAGGGGGGAAGATTCCATGGGGAGAGGCCCCACTCTAGAGGCTCAATTTCGCCAATTCAATTCTGGCGGCGAATACCCCGGCGGAGCGGCACACAAATGAAAATCCCGGACCTAGGCTCTTAAAGCCCTAGCGTCCGGGCCGCGAACCGCCGCCGGTTGTGCAGGGTCAGGGCCACCGCCAGGGCATCCGAGGCATCCAGGGACTCCAAGGGCCCATCGAGCCCCAGTGCCTGGGCCACCATGGCCCCCACCTGCTCCTTGGTGGCCTGACCATTTCCCACCAGGGTCTTTTTGACCTCCGCCGGGGTGATCTCCAATACCTCGGAGGTCACAGCCGCCGCGCAAGCCAGAGCCACCCCACGTCCCTCTCCGATCCTGAGGGCTGTGGCCGGGTTTTTTCCGCTGAAGCCACTCTCAATGGCCACCGCCACCGGGCGCAGACAAGCAAAGACATCGTCCAATTCCTGGCGCAAATAGGCCAACCGAGCCGCTGGGCTGAGGGTTGAAGGCGCCTTGAGGGTGCCCGCCCCCAGGAGCCGGGGGCCAGATTTGCTGATCACCAAGGCCCCGTAGCCCACCATCCGGGTGCCCGGATCGATGCCCACGAGGATTTCCTTGCCGTGCCCCTGGGGCAGTTGCGGAAGAAAGTCTCGGACCCTAGAGCTTGGACGGGGCATCCCCCGCACCCTACTCTTCTGGACCCAGCGATCCCATGACCCCTCCCCCTAACTCAACAAATGCCCCCGTCCCGGCAATCCTGGTGGCGGCGGGGCGCTCCCGTAGGGTGGGCGGTCCCAAGCCCAAGCTGTGGATCGAGCTCGTGGGAGAGCCCGTGCTCCTGCACTCCTTGCGCGCCCTACGCAGGGCGAAAAGCGTGGGCACCATCGTGGTGGTGGCCCAAGAATCCGACCACGGGGCGATCCAAGCATTGGTGCAAGGGCACGGTCTCGGACCAGCGACCTGCACCACGGGGGGAGACGAGCGGGCGGATTCTGTGCGCCAGGGTCTTTTGGCCTTGGAAGAAGACGCGGGTTTGGTGCTCGTGCATGACGCGGCCCGACCCTTGGTGCTGCCCTCGGATATCGACCGCCTGGTGGAACTCGCCCGCGCCTCAGGCTCGGCCCTCTTGGCCAGTCCGGTACGGGATAGCCTCCATCGCGCTGAGGATGACCGGGCCCAAGAAGCGGTCCCCCGCAAGAACCTCTGGGCGGCGGAGACTCCGCAGATCATGGACCGGGACCTTCTGCTGGGACTCCTAGACCGGGCGCAGGAACAGGGGCTCTCCCCCACGGACGAAGCCACCCTGCACGAAATGTTTGTGGGCCCGATTCCCCTCATGCGCTCCAGTGCCCCCAATCCAAAGTTCACCTGGGCCTCGGACTTGGCCCTTTTCCAAGCCATTCTGCAAGCGCGCCAAACGGAGCCAACAACATGATTCACACTCGAGTGGGCCTGGGATTCGACTCCCATCAGTTGGTTGCGGGGCGGCCCTGCATGCTGGGGGGAGTTCTGCTTGAGCACCCCACCGGACCCGCCGGACATTCCGACGGGGATGCGGTGTTGCATGCGGTTGCGGACGCGGTGCTCGGGGCCGCGGGGCTGGACGACCTGGGCACCCTGTTCCCAGACACGGACAATGCTTGGAAGGACGCGGACTCCAGCGCCCTCCTTCGAGATGTGTACCAGCGGGTGCTTAGCACGGGCTGGCAAGTGGGCAATCTAGACCTAGTCATCGCGACCGACGGCCCGCGCATCGCTCCTTATCGGGCTGCCATGCGCAAGCAGATCGCAAAATGCCTGGGTATTCAACCGGATGCGGTCAACGTGAAGGGCAAGTCCCTGGAGGGCCTAGTAGCCCTGGCCAAAGGGGATTCGGTGGCGGTGCAAGCAGTGGTGCTGCTGCAGCGCAGCTAGCAAGTCTGAACCACCTGTCCCGATTCAGGTGTCCTGGTTCTTGTCCGGATCTCCGGACCCCAGGCTGCCATCTTGAAGATTCCAGAGACGACTGTAGAGCCCGCCCTTGGCCAGCAACTCCTCGTGGGTGCCAAGTTCCTTCAACTCGCCCTCGTCCAAAACTGCGATGCGATCGGCGCGGCGCACGGTGGAAAGTCGGTGGGCCACAACCAAGACCGTGTGGTTCATCATCAAACGGTTCAAGGCCTGCTGCACTAGGCGTTCGCTCTCGCTGTCGAGGGCACTGGTGGCCTCATCGAGCAGCAAGAGGGGCGCCCCTCGCAGAAAGGCCCGAGCGATGGTAATCCGTTGGCATTGGCCCCCTGAAAGTCGTGCGCCCGCGTCCTCCACATTTGTATCGAAACCCTCGGGTAGTTCACGGACGAAGTCCGCGATTCCCGCGGCGTCGGCGGCCGCATCAACCTCGGCCTGAGGGGCATCCTCGCGGCCATAGCGAATGTTCGCGCCCACAGTGGTGTGAAAGAGGAACGGCACCTGGGTCACCATGGCGTACTGCTTGGTCCAGGAATCCAGGCTGATCTTGCGCAGGTCTAGGCCATCGCCCACTTCGATAGAACCCTCGTCTGGATCCAGAAAGCGCGCGACCAAGTCCACCAGGGTGCTCTTGCCGCAGCCGGATGGCCCCACCAAAGCCAGGGTCTCACCCGCTGGGATCGTCAGGTTGAAGTTCTTGAGGGCCGGCTTGTCGCTGCCCGGATAGGTGAAAGTCAAATCCCGCAGCACGAGCCCACCGCCGAGACCATCAACGGTCTGGGCACCAGCCTCCTCGATGATGTCAATTGGTTCGTCAAACAAGTCGCGCAGACGATCCGCCGCGCCCTCCGCCTGGGCCACTTGCCCAAGGGCCCGAGTTGTGCGTTTGATCGAGGCATAGCTGCGACTGATCAACATAAAGAAGGTCAGCATCTCGCCCGGATCCCGCTGTACTCCCCCACTCACCGCCAACCAACCCACCAACACGACGATCATTCCAAGCCCCGCATGGGTGTAGAGAATCGTCCAAGCACTGGAGATCGCCGTGACCTTGGCGAGGCGCACGGCCTCGTGCACGTATTGATCATTGGCCTGTTTGAAGCGGGCCAGCTCGCGGTCTTCCGCACGATAGGCCTTGACTGTGCGGATGCCCTGCAGCATCTGGGTCAACACCTGCATGGAGGCGCCGAGCTTGGTCAAACTCTTGGTGCTACGCTTTTTGACCCTCTTCAGAATCAAACCAACCGGGATCACCAACAGCGGCGTGCCGAGAAGCACAACGAGGGTTGCTTCGGGCGCCACGAAGAATGCCCACCCCATGGCGGTGATCGCCATCAGGGGCTCTTGCACTAGATCGCGCAGGAACAAGTTGACCACGGTCAGGGTCTGGCCCACGTCGGCACTGATGCGCGACAGGAGGTCTCCAAAACGCCGCCTTCCGTGGAACCCCAAGGACAGTTTCATCAAATGCCCGGCCAGGTCCTGACGCAGGGCGACGATCATCCCGTGCCCCACCCGCGCGCTGAGAATCGCGGCCAAGTATTGGGCCAGGGCCGCGATCACTGCCATGATCGAGATCACGATGGCCACCACGCCAAGGAGCTGCAGGCGGCGCTCCGGGGTCAACTCGCCAGGGTCCCCGAGTAGCTGGTCATTGAGCCAGCCCCGGGCTTGATCCAACGCATCGTCGGGTTCAGCGGGCGGGGCCGTAGGAAGGGCCAAGGCTTCGAGGGCCTGGGCCAACTGGGCATCCTCAGGATTCTGAGCTTGGGCCTCCGTAAGGACTTCCCGAGCCAGGTCCAAGTCCACTTGGTCGGCTGGGTCATCTGCAAACAGCAGGGTCCAGGTGGGCTGTAGCAGTAAGTAGGTGCCCTGCTGGAGCAGCGCCCCTAGTCCGTTGAGCACGAATACGAGAGCCAGAGCCCCGACGAAGGGCTTGGCGTAGGGCGCCAGAAGGCGAAAAAGACCCCGGGGACGGCTGAACACGGGGGGATCTATAGGGGGCGCAACGGGGCTCCGTCAACGAGCAACAGCGAGATCTGGACATAAATGAGCGCGGGGCACCCGTAAGGGCGCCCCGCGCATGGGGCCGGCTGCTCCAAGGTGGCGGCCGGCGGGCTAATCTGCGGGTCTCTAGAGACCGGAAACTTCGGCGTTGGCCAAGGTTTCGTGGGCAAACCGAGCGAACTCGCGGCGCACGAAATCCTCTTGCAGGAGACCGAGCTGACGCTCGTCCCGGTAGTTCACAGGCTGCACGGGGCGCAACTTCCTCACGTTGTAAACCAAGTAGTAGCCCTTGGCTCCGCGATAAGGTCCGCCCACTTGGCCTTCTTCCAACTCGAAGAAGACTTGGTCCACAACATTGTCGCCGGACAGGTAGTGGGACCAGGTGCTCTCGTTGAGAGCGCGCTTGAGATCGTTGCGGGTTTGGGCCTCACCATTGAAACGTCCCTTGTTCCGCATACCCACCATGGCGGGCATTTTGCCGGTGGCGGGCATGGGTGCATCCCAATAGTCACTGTGTAGGTCGAGCAACTGCGCCCACCACTGATCAAAGGGCTGAACCTTGCCTTCGAAGTCAACGCCTTTTTCCAAAGCCATGCGACGGAGTTCTTCCTCGGCGATCAACTCGTCGATGTGAGCATCGGCCATGGCACGTAGGCGGTAGGCTTCCTCTTCAGCACCTTGCCAGCCGTTTTCTTTCCACTTGTTATTGGGGTAGTCGAAAGCGCTGACCATCAGAGCCTCCGCTTGCACTTTGGCCAATCCCATAATCCCGTTGCCCACGGGAATATAGTCTTGCATTTCCTTCGACAGGTTGTTGTTGCCGTCGAGCTGGGTCTTGTGGGTAATCGAGCGGCGGAAAGACTCAACAAGGTATAGGTAGTCGTTGTAGACCTCCATGGAAGGGAAGTTGTGTCCCTGCAGCGCGAGGAAGTCCAGGTTGAACATGCTGCCTTGCAAAGAGACGCGCGTCTCGAGCAGAAGGTTCAAAAAGTCCTCCCAAGGTACAAGCTGGCCGCTGTCCTCCAACACATCCGAAACCGCGACATAGAGGGCGAGGAACTTCTTTGCCTCGAGAATATCCTGGGCACTGAAGGCGGCCTTGAACTCCTCATACACATCCGCGGTTTTGATGGTTGTTTCGAGCCCACCGCCAGAAACGGTGATCAGGGTATCGGAGGGCAGGCCATCGAGCTTGCCCAGGATGGTCACCACGTTGGGGTCGCTGAGGGTCGAGATCACGAAGTCACGCAGGAGAGACATCATCATCTCGTCCTCGCGCGGCATGAATGAACCGTGTTCCTTGTTCACCAACGCATCCGCTGCGGCGCGCTCATCATCGGTGAGAGCATCGCGCAAGCGGCCGTCGTATTGCTCCTGAAGCAAACGGTTTTCGGTCATGGTCCGGGCGTCTTCCCAAATGGCCTTACGCATGTCGTAGGCCTCTTGGTAGTCCTCGACCAAGTCGAATGCAGGGGAACCCGCGTGCACCGCTTCAATGGTGATATCGGGCCAATCCTCGGTGGTGCCGGGGAAGAAAATCGTGTCGAAACGAATGGTTTGCCCGACCTGGTCGAGGTACCAGTCCCAGTCCTGATAGGAACGCTCGATTTCCGTGCGCAGGTCCAAACTGGGGTAGCGCTCGTAGAATTGCTTCTCTTCACGAATGAGGCGTTCTTCGAGTTCCTTGGGATCGTAACGGAAAATCGCCAAGGCCTCATCCACAAGGCCATTCACGGTGGCCCGGTCCTCTTCGCTGAGTTCGGAAAGGTCCTTACTATCGTAATTCTCGTCGAGGATTTCTTGGGTGCGCCTGAAGGCGCGCAGTTCCATTTCCTGGGACAAGAGGACTTCCATCTTGCGCGACTCCAAGCCGCCACGGCCCTTGCCGTAGCACAGGTAGCGCATGAGCTCGAGGTCAGGGATCCGCTTGCCATTCACGATCAGGGGCTCGCCAAAGACCGATGGGCTGCCATCATCTTCGACGGTGATCGATGCTTGGAATGACCCTGGAGAGCCGGCGGGAATGACCTCGGGAACCACATCCTGGCTTGCAAGAATGGGAGTGAAGAGGAGGAAGAAGGCGCTGGAGAGCACTTGGCTGGAGTAGTTCATGGATGCAAGAATGCCGCGAGGCTGAAGGGACCGATCCTCGGCGGGGCCGAGATAGTACGGATCCAAGCGGTGGTGTGAGAGGTTTTCGATCGGATGAATCACCCTCAGTCCTTGACCATGAATGGCAACCTGCGGCGTGGCTTTCGAGGGGCGCAGGTACTTTTCGGCGTGAGCCGGGGCCTCAACCCGCTCCTTAGGGCCCCAGGAAGGGCTTTTTTGGTTTTCCTCCCTTGCCATAGTCCGCACGGAAGAGGGCCCAGAGGATTCCCTCATCCAAGGGGCTATCTCCGGCCTTGGGGCCCCTGGGGGCCCCCAGGGGCGGCCTTGCCGCTATCCTCATGGCTTCACCCCACCCCAGATGACTTACCAACCGCGCACAATTGCCTACCTCGCCGAGGTGATGCACCCCCCCCTGGCCCCCGATCCCCGGTCGGTCCAACGGCTGCACAACGAATTTTTTCAGGAGAACGACCCTACCTACTCCTCATTTCACGTGAGCGATGCAGGCCCAACCCTCTCCAATCCCGCCTCGCGACCCGGGGCGGTCTCCTCGGTGTCCTTCCTCCAGGACCGGATCCTCTTCCGAGAAGAGATGGGCGGCCTCCTAACCGATCAGTTTGCCGAGCGGGTGCGCAAGGTCTGCGAGCGTATGTCCGCAGAGCGCAAGATCGGCGTTTTCCTCGCCCAAGTGGTGACCTTGAGGTCCCTGGTCAATGCAAAGAACCGACGGGACACCCGGGAATTCCTGTCCAAAGATTTGCTGGGCATCAGCACCGGCCTCGATGCATTCACGCAACCCCCCGCCACCCTAGGTTTGCGCATGGCGTTCCCCACCGCCAGCCCGGGCAATCCCGCCATGGCCGTGCGCGTGGAGTCCTACAACGCCGACCCGCGTTCACTTTTCCTTGAAACTCAAACGACCTTTGGTCCCCTAGTGGTCGAACGCGGACTGGAGGACATCGAGCAACGGATTCACGAGTCCTATGCCCAGCTCACCGGGCCCGTACTGGATTTCATCTCGCGCTTTGATCGACCACGGGGGGCCTAGGGTGTTTACGCATCACCGATTACTAAGCCCATCACTGGCCGCGTGCCTTCTTGGGCTGCTGCTCACCGCATGTGAACCACCACTGCCCAAAATCAGCAGTGAAGAACCGGCGCAAGCGATTAGCGCTCAAGACTGGCCGGCGGGAACCGTGATGGTCGTGGGCAATGAACCTATTCTCGCCTCCGAGATTGAATCCTGGGTGGACACGGTCGCGCTGGTGGAGCCTTCTCTCTCCCGGCCAAATCACCTGCGCAAGGCACTCACCAACTTGGTTCTGCACAAGAAGGTCGCGCGCCAGATCATGCCCGCTGAATGCGAGCGCGCCCGGCAACAAGCCATGGATGCCCTCGATGATTTACGCGGGGGGAATGGGCTCTCTGGTGAAGGGCCCCAAGTCACCCAGGTGCGGGGCGCTTGGAACGACATCGAACAGGACATCGGATTGGATCGCTGGGGTGCGGCGCGGCGTGAGAACCCGGGCGAATGGCAACTGCTAGAGACCCTAGGCGGCTGGACGGTCATGCGCGCCCCCTCCACCCCGAAAAAGTGGATGCCCAATTCAGACGTGACCATTGACCATGTGACCTTCTATTACTTGGATCCAGCGACCATGAAGCGCGAGATCGAGGGTGCCCTCGAAAAACTCCCGATCCTCGTCATTGATCAAGAATGGCGCGATATTTTGCCCGTGTTTTACGACCACCTGGTGACCGACGAAACCCCATGACCTTGAACCTCTATTTACTGCTGGCCCTTGCTGGGCTTGGCCCCCTGGGCCTTCCAGGCTCCCCCCAAGAGCCCGTTGAAAAGCCCGCGCCTGAAGTTCCTGCCAAGAAGGACAAGCACCTCAAGCAGTGGCCCAAACTCAAGAGCTTGCCCGAGGGCAAAACCCAGGTCACGCGCCTGCGTAAGGCGCGCACGGAAGAAATGGGCACCCAAGCCCACGCCGCATTGGTAGATATGGGCGCGGGCGTCGCTCCGCTCTTAATCGCGGGTCTCGGCAAGGAGCGAAACCTAGAAGCCCAAACACGGATGGTGGAGGTTTTGGACCTGGTAACCGATGGCACCCACACACGCTTGATCGAGCCGGCCTTTGGAAACCGCACGCTCATCGTGCGGGTCTGGAGTTTGCGACGCACCGCCCTCTTTCCCGACAGTGCATTGCAGGCGGCTGCAGAGAAAGCTCTGGTCGCCGCGCGTAAGCGTAAGCGAGGCACAGATGAAGAGATCGAGGATGAACGTTTCGCAGCGGCTCTGGCCAGCGGAGCTGCAGGGTCCCTCAAGGGCTTTGACATCTTGGGTTTGATGGCATCCAAGCACTGGGGTAAGGAAGGAGTCAGCCTACGCACTGCGCTGGAAGGTACACGGGGCGCAGCCGCCTCCAAGCTGTGCGCCGAGGGCCTTTCCGGCGAACGCCAAGCTGTGGTTCAGTCCCTGCGCATGCTGGCGGGCTGCGGTGACGATTCGGTCCTCGGGCAAGTCGCCGTGCACCTCGACAGCACGGACAATTCGATCCGTGTAGAGGCAATCAACACCTGCCGAGGCCTCGTCGATGGGGACCCACCCTTGCCGCGTCTCTCCGCGTTCCAGGCCATTGAGTTGGCTAAGGAATGGAGGGCGCGCCTATGAGCCGCCCCAAAATGATGGTGCTTCGCGGCTTGCTCAGCGCGTTGGTTCTCATGGGGATCCTCGCAGCGCCCGCCACGGCTCAGAAGAAACTCTTCAAGGACTTGCCGGTCAACCATCCCAAGCAATGCCCCTATTGTGGCGGTGACCCCAAGCGCATGGAAGCGGCCGGCATCATCAGCCACGGTGGCTTCGAGTTCGCCAAAGGCACTACAGCCACGGTAGATCAAGATTTCGAGGGCTTTGACATCTTTTGGATCGAGACCGAGCACTTCAAGCTGGGGTTGGAACTCAAGCCCTACAAGATCCCCCAAAAGGAAAAGGACAAGCTCGAAGCCGAGCTCGCGGAGCTACGCAAGGTCATGCCGGAAATTCCCGGCAAGGTGCGTGTCCTCGACCCTTGGCTGCGATCCCATATATTCGCGGCACGGGTCCAAAACCTCTACAAGGAGGTGGTCAGTCTGCTTGGTGTGGAAGATGCGCCCTTCCCCAAGACTGCGGTCACGACTTTCGATCCGGCCAAGCCCTACTGGGGCATGGGGCCTCACCTGGGTATGAAGAAACAGCACGAGCTGCTTGTCATCCGAAACATGAACAACTGCTCGGGGTGGCTGCGCTCTACTTTTGGGCTCTTGACCAAGTCTGCCCAACGCTGGCACATCATTGACCGCGGTGTGCTGATCGTGGTCACGCACTTGGAACAGGGCAAGCTGCGCGTGGATGAAGCCCTGCACGGGCATGTGGTTTTCAACCTAGTGCACAACTTACTCAACGGCTACAAGTACTATTCCTATGACAAGCCCCTTTGGCTGATGGAGGGTTTGGCCCACTGGTTCGAAAGGCGCATCACCACCAAGTACAACACCTTTGACGGTGGTGAAGGAGCCAGCGCATCGATCACGCGTAAGGAAAACTGGGAGCCCCCCACCAGGCGGCTCGTATCCAGCGGCGATAGTTCGAGCATGGGCAAGCTGATGCGCATCAATGGCTTTGGCGAGTTCGAGCTGCCCGAGCACTTCACCACCTGGTCCATGGTGGACTACTTGCAGAAGAGGGACCCAAGGCTGATCGGCGATCTCTTGGGCGAGGTCTCTGGATTGTTGAACGCCGAGTTCTTGCCCAATGGCGGCCGGGTGAATGACGTGACCCGCGAGTTCTTCAAGGAGCGCCTGAGCATGACCATGGTGGGCTTCGAGCGAGCGTGGCAGGCCTGGGTGCTGGAGACCTACGGAACCAAGTAAGGACCCTGGACGGGGCCTAGTCGGCCTTCAGCATGGGGCCGTGGCGGTGATGGTCCAAGCTAGGGTGGATCAAGAAGAATGCGAGGGGCACTTGCCCTTCCACCGGGAAGGCCACCAGCTCCAACTCGCTGACTTCGTCGAGGGAGACGCTGATCGAACGGTCTTGCGCACCGGCGAGAACCATGAACTCGGCTACATCACCAGCTTCCGTACGAAACACCAACCGCGTGGCACCCTCAGCCTTGGGCAGGGGTCGCAAGAGGGCCTGGAAGTGGCGCGCATTTTGCGACAACTCGAACTTTTGACTCGCAAGGCCATCCACCCCCGGGCGCATCAGGGTGTGAGGTATGTCCGCCTCCTGATAACTCCCATAGGCAGCGCGCTCCCAGCGAGAATAAGCCCCTTCGCCCTCCTTTCCCGAGGCCGCACTTCCCTGTAGTACATAGCTGGGGCCGTCATAGGTTCCTCGCATTCCGCGCTCAAGCGCTAAATGGGTCACTTCATTACCCAAGGCGCTGTAGTGCCCATTGCCAGGTCCTTCCGTGGTGAAGTAAGCATCCATAGGCCTGCCCGTACGCCCGCGGTGAAGGGCGATCTCGCGGGAAGCTCGCACCCACGGAACCCGCTGACCCTCCAACAGACTCTCGAGCCAACCGAGCCACCCCCCGGGGCGAAGTCCCCCCTCTTGCCGACTGCGATTAAGAAAGAGCATCACAAACCCCTCGTCCCCCTGGGCCTTGAGCTGATCGTGGAACTGCAGGACCGCCGCAGCCACGCTCTTGCGCATGTCTTCCTGCATTTGAATGATGCCGGATGCGTCGCGCATTTCAGTGGGGCTCATCAACAGTTGCTGACGCACCAAGCGCAGGGTCCACGAGAGCATATTGGGAGTGTATTGGTCGAGGTATTCCCCCGGGTCCAAGGGCTGGGGCAAGCGAACGATCCCCATGGTGCGCTCGGTTTCTGCCTTGATCCATGGCTTGGGGTGTCCGCGGAAAGGCAGGATCACGCGATTGAGATCGTCATCCACCAGGATGCTAAGGACGAAAATCGCGCCCTGGCCTTGGAAGCGCTTGAGAGTTTCCAACCCGAGCAGTGCGATTTGGTCCACCCCGTAGCCGCCCACGCCATAGTTGAGCAGGGCGTGGGTCTCGCCAAGAGGCCCCTCGTCCATAATCTCTTCAAACCGACGGTCCAACTCCCCGTGGCAAGCGGCAAAGGAATCCCCCAGCAGAATCACGGGCCGGCGCCCGGCAAGCGTGGGCTCGTCCACATGGGCATAGGTTTCCGAGTCAAATCGCCCACTGGTCCAACCGAGCAGGGGATGGGCATATTCCGCCGGGCCATCCTCCCCGCGGCCCCGAATCCGGGCCCTCAGAAGCCAAAAATCAGGGGTCTCCCCATAAAAGTACAGCTCGGGATTGCCCAATCTGCCCGAATAGGGCAGCAAACCCGGATGGAAGAGGGCCAGCCGCAAAAGCCCCTCGACACCCAGAATCGTTGCCAGCAGGACCCATCCCACCCGGAGGGGCCAAAAGAGCAAAGATCGGGGGCGAGAACGGGCCATGATGGGCCGATTCTAACCAGATCGGGGTGCGGAATCACCCCCCCCAAAGAGGGCCAAGGAGGTATCCTGAGACCTTCGGGGGTACCAATTTGCCCACCCGGACTCCACTACACCCATCAGGCTGAAGGCTCAGCCCCCTTTTGGTCGAGGAGAAAGGGCACCCCTCCCCGGGGAAGCACTCTCCCGTACACATCAGCTTTAGCTACTCCCCACCGGTCCATGACCCAACCCAAGAAGCGCCTAGTCTTGTTCCTCCCCCACCGGGCTGACCCGGATCAAGGGGTGCGTGTGGCCGCAGACCTGCTGCCCCTTGAGCTCTTGCAGATCGCCGCTCTGCCCGAGGCCAATGGCTACGAGGTACACATCATCGATGCGATGGTCCATGATGATTACATGGAGCGCCTCGATCAACTGTGCGATGGCGCCTTGCTCTTCGCCAGTTCGTGCATCCTTGGTTTCCAAGTGGCCCACGGGGCCCGGGTGGCCAAAAAGATTCGTGCCAAGTACCCGAACCTGCCCATGATTTGGGGTGGATGGTTTCCGTCGGTTGCTCCCGAACTCTATCTGCAAGAAGGCATCGCTGATGCGGTGGCCCTCGGCCAAGGGGAGTTGACCTTTTGGGATGTTGTGCAAGCCCTGACCGCCGGCGAAAGTCTGGAGAGCGTCGCGGGCCTGGTGTTGGAGCGCGACGGCAAGCCCTTCTACACACCCCACCGCGCCGTGGTGGGTTTCGAGAAGATCCCTGATGTCCCCTGGCACCTGATCGACTTCGAAGAATACGTCGCCCGCCAAAACGACACGGGTCCCTGGAAGGTGCGCCACAAGTACCCGGATCCCTGGAAAATGGACCCGAACGATCCTGTTCGGGGCTTCAGCTACTATTCAAGCTTTGGCTGCCCTGAGCCCTGCACCTTTTGCTGCTCACCGGTTGTCACCGGCCGCCGTTGGAAGGCGATCCCCGGCGATGTGCTAGCCGAGCGCCTGCTAGGTCTTCAGGATCGTTTCAAGTTCAACGTCATGCGCTTTCAGGATGCCAACTTTGGCGTCAAGGAACATCGCTCCAACGTTTTCAGCGAGGCACTGATCGAAGCCGGCTCCCCTTTCTGGTGGTCAGGCTGTTACGAAATCGAGACCATCCATCGCTACAAGAAAGAGTCCATGGATCTCATGCGTGATTCACACTGCCACATGATCAGCGTGGGCGCAGAAGCTGGATCCGAGGAGCAGCAGGATAGGATCAAGAAGAAGATTGACGTCAGTCACTTCGAGTCTTCCTTGCGCGAGATGAACGATCGGGACATCACCACCGGTTGTTCGTGGATCATCGGATACCCCAACGAAACCCCCGAGTCCATGCGCGAGACCATTCGCGTGGCGGCCGAGATGAAGTACAAGTTCCGTCGCTCCGCCTCGGATATCTTCCCCTTCCGCCCGATCCCCGGCACAGAGGATTTCGACACCACGGTCAAGATGGGCTACCAGCCTCCCACCACTCTGGAAGGCTGGGGCGCGATGCTCGAGTACCGCCTAGAGATCGACGACCTGCAACTGCCCGAGGATGTGGTGCGCACCTGGCGTCGCTATGGGGTTGCATCCACGTTCTACGACGGCTTGGCCAAGGAAGGCGCCGGTTGGGTGCACGACCTAATGCGCGGCATCTCCGGCTGGCGACTGCGTAACAACAACTATTCCGTACCGATCGAAGGCCGTCTCTTCCACGCCTACGTGAAGACCACCGGCCAAAACCTCAAAGCCAACACAGCCGAGTCCGGCCAAGAGCTTGACCGAACTCCGGGTGTGACCCCCTCCGCGCCTCTCTAGCCCCGCCCCTAAGACATGATCCAACGCAAGAAGCGCATCGTATTGTTCCTTCCCCACCGCGCCGACCCGGGCCGTGGCGAAACTTTCAGTGCCGATCTTTTGCCTCTGGAGTTGCTCCAGATCGCCAGCGGCCCCATTGCAGACGGCTATGAAGTGGTGATGATCGATGCCATGATCGAGCCGGACTACATGGCCAAGGTCGCTGAAGCATGCGAAGGGGCACTCCTGTTTGCATCCAGCTGCATTCTTGGTTATCAAGTTTACGACGGCTACCTCACCGCCAAAATGGTGCGTGGCAAGTTCCCGGACCTGCCCATCATCTGGGGCGGTTGGTTCCCCAGCGTAATCCCAGAGCTGTACTTCGAACACGACATCGCCGAGGCTGTGTGCATCGGTCAAGGCGAAATCACTTTCCGCGAAGTGGTGCAAGCTGTCGACAATGGTGAAGATCTGGCAGATGTGGCGGGTCTGGCTGTCCCCCGTGATGGCAAGACTCTCTACACAGCGCACCGCGAAGTGGTGGGCTTTGAAACCCTAGAGCGCGTGCCCTGGGAATTGCTGGAATACGATCGCTATGTGGAGCTGCAGCTTCAGCCCCACCGCAACCTCAAAATCCGCCACCGCTTCCCCCTGCCTGGACACTGGACTCCTCAAAACCCGCCCAAGGGATTCAGCTTCTTCTCTAGCTTTGGCTGCCCCGAGCCCTGCACATTCTGCTGCTCGCCGCTGATCACAGGCCGCCGCTGGAAAGCAGTAGCCGGACGACAGCTGGCTGAGGAAATCGCCGAGCTGCAGCAGCGCTTCGGCTTCGATGTACTCCGCTTCCAGGACGCCAACTTCGGGGTGGCGGAAAAGCGCACCAAGGAATTCTGCGATGGACTTGTGGACCTCAATGTGCCGATCCATTGGAACGGCACCATCGAGATCGAAACCATCATGCGCTACAAGGAGGAGACCCTGGACGCCCTCGAAGCAGCCAAGTGTCACCTGCTTTGGCTCGGCGCCGAAGCCGGCACCAAAGAGACGCAAGAGCGCATCAAGAAGAACATCGGCATTGATAACATTCCCACTGCCATCGGTGAACTCGTCAAGCGCAACATTGTTCCTGGCGCCTTTTGGATCATCGGCTACCCCGGGGAATCCCAAGAGTCTATGGAAGCCACCCTGCGCCAAGCCGCGCGGGTCAAGCGCCAGTTCCCCACCGCAGGATCCGATGTCTATCCCTTCCGTCCGATCCCGGGCACGGAAGACTTCGACCACGCTGTACGCCTTGGCTACAAAGCTCCCACCAATTTCGACGAGTGGGGCAATTGCTTTGAGTACAAGTACAACGACCAGAACAGCGAGCTTCCGGCCTCGGTGCGTCAAACCTGGCAGCGCTACAACCACACCGCTGCGATCTACGACATGCACAACCAGGAAGGCCCCCTTTGGATGCGCAAGCTGCTTTCCAAGATCGCCGGCCAACGCCTCAAGCATGGGTCCTATGGCCTAGGCATCGAGCGCAAGCTCTACGACATGTATGTGCGTGTGACCGGACAAGCCCAGCCCGGCGACCATGTGAGCGAAGAATACCAGCAACTCCAACCCGAGACCCACGCCAACCTAGTGGACCATCACGGCGGAGAGAACTGAGGGTCACT
>CALEMP010000209.1 GCA_937910685.1 uncultured bacterium | reverse complement strand
CACGGCAGGATAGGCACGGCAGAATGGGCAGCCCCGGGAACCGGGGCACAGGCAAGAAGACCCCCCCGCGCCTCGCCCACCCACTTCCCCGTAAACTCCGTCTATGCCCCGCCCTACCATCTCCCGGCGCTGCGCCCTCGGCACGGCCCTGACGCTCCCCATGGCCTGTAAGACTTTTCGCAACCCTAGCCCACCCAAGCGTCTGCTCGTGTTGGGAGGGACCCGCTTCCTTGGGCCCCCCATCGTGCGGACCGCCCTGGCTGCGGGCTGGAACGTCACCCTCTTCAACCGGGGCAAGTCCGGCGCCGGACTCTTCCCCGAGCTCGAACGCCGCATCGGGGATCGCAACGAACTGGACTACGCAAGCCTTGAAACCGGCGAATGGGATGCGGTCATCGACACCTCGGCCTACGTCCCCGAGCACGTGCGCGTGGTGGCCGAACTCCTCAGCGACCGGGTCCAACACTACAACATGGTCTCCACGGTCTCGGTCTATGGGGAGCAAGAAAACCCCAGCGCGCCCCTCACGGAAGACGCGCCCCTGGGCACGGCAACCCCCGAGCAGATCGCCGACACAACCAAGATCCAGCAAGTCACGGGTCAGACCTACGGACCCCTCAAAGCACTTTGCGAAGCGGAAATGCGCAAGGCCTTTGGTTCGCGCTGCTGCACCGTGCGCCCGGGCCTGATCGTGGGACCCGAAGACTCCAGCGAGCGGTTCACCTGGTGGCCCGCCCGTGTGGCAAGGGGCGGCGAGCTCCTGGCCCCTGGCGGTCCGACCGGTGATGGGTCCCAACAAACCCAACTGATCGATGTGGAGGACCTGGGCCGTTGGATTTTTGAACTCACCGCACGCCAGGTCGAGGGCACTTACAACGCCCTCGGCTACCCGACACCTCTTTCCATGCGGACTCTTCTCAAGACCTGCCAAGAGGTCGCCGGCAACGACTCCCGCATCACCTGGGTGCCCGACGAATTCCTGCTGGAGCAAGACGTCGGCCAGTGGATGGAGCTTCCCCTTTGGATCGCCGGGGGCGGCACGATGTTCAGCCTGGAACGAGCCCTGCAGCAAGGACTCACCTTTCTACCCATCGAGGAAACCGTGCGCCGCACCCTCGACTGGCACCTGCAAGCCAATGGCCCCGAGCACCCGTTCCAACGCACGGGCATCGCCGGGGAAAAGGAAACCAAAGTCCTCGCCGCCTGGCATGCCCATCAAGCCGCGGGCAAGACCTCGCGCTGACGGTCCAGCGCCCAACCAAAGGCCACCGCCACCAGGGTTCCCACCGGGGTGTACCAAGGCCAGGGCAAGGACTCCCCCCCCGGCAACTGGCCATAGGACGTGAGCAGCCAGCAGCCCAGCAAACCAAGGGCCATCACAAGTGCAGCCCGAGGACCGCGGCCCTTGGCACGCACCATCCAAAGCACCGCAATAAGCCCCGCGCAACCCAGCACGACCCCTTCGGCCCATGGCTCGTGCCAGACCATCGCAAACACCGCCAGCAGGGAAAGGGGCGCGGACCATGCAAGCCCCGAACCATCCACCCGCAGGGGCGTGAAGGCCAAGATGAACGCGGCCAGCAAAGCACCGCCGGTGTAACCCGCCATGGCCAGGGCCAAATCCAAGAGGGACGCGTAATAGGGCGCCACAAACTGAATCCCAACCGCGGTCAAACCCAACAGGATCCCATAGACCAAGACCAAACGCCTGGACAGGGACAGGGCCCGGGCGGGCTCCAAGTGATCGCGTCCCCAAGCCACCAAAGTGGTCTGGGAGAGAGCCGCCAAAATAGAGTCCAGGCTTGAAACCGCCGCGGCAAACGCCCCCGCCAACACAAGCCCCTTGATTCCATGGGGCAAGACCTCGGCGATGAACACGGGGAAAATACGGTCGGGCTTTTCAGCGATCATCGCTTGCCCCGCGGCGCTGAATCCGTGCTCGCGACTGTAGGCCCAAAGTCCTATGCCCACGAGACTCACCAGCAAGGTGACTCCCATGGCCACAATGGACCACAGGATTGCCTTGCGAGCTGCTCGTACATCGGGGCAACAGAGCAAACGCTGGACCATCATCTGGTCCGTGCCATAGGGGCCCACTTGTCCCCAAGAGGCCACAAGGAAAGCCACCGGCAAGGTATACGCCTTTGCTGGATCCCAACTGGTGTCGATCAACTGCAGCTTGCCCGCTTCCCGCGCCTCGCTCAAGGCAACGCCCCAACCTTCGCTGAGTTCGGTGCCGATGAACCACAGGGTCGCGCCGATCCCCAGCAAGAACAAACAAAACAGGGCCGCGTCCGTCCAAACCACGGTGGCCACCCCGCCCATCTGGGTCCAAAGGATCGAGATCACGCAGATCGCTCCCACTGCAAACACAAATGGCGAGATCCCCGTCAGCGCCTGCACTTGCAGCAACTCCGCGTGCAACACGACCTCCACCACCACGGCGGTCAGATAGACCCGAGCACTCTGGCCCAAGATTCCTCCCACGGTGAACAAGGCCGTGGTCACCTGCCTGCTCCCCGGGCCTAACTTACGGGCCACATAATCATAGGGGCTGTAGATTTGCTTTTCGTAGTAAGCGGGCAAGAGCACAAACCCCACGATCGCGCGGGCCACCAAGGACCCGAACAAGCCAATCTGCAGATAGGTCAAGTTCCCCCCATCCCGGGCCACCACCGAAGGCAGGGAAACAAAGGTCACCGCCGAAATTTCCGTGGCCACAATCGAAGCTGATACGGCCCACCAGGGGAGCCGTCGACCTCCCAGGAAAAAGTCCGACAGGTTTTTTTGGGGTCCCGCGCGGGAATGACCCAGCCAGGTCACCGCAAGCAGAACTCCCGCCATGATCGCCAGGTCAAGTGGGCCGAGGCCCCCTTCCAAAAAGAGGTCGTTGGTCATAGGTCGCGTGCAAGGATGCGGATTAGAACGGCCTCGATCCAGTCAGGCCTAGGGCCCGGGCGGCGGATCCGAAGAGCGCGGGGGTCTCAAGTCGCGTGGGCAGCAATTCATGGGAGCCCAGGGCGGATCCTAGGTGCTGCTTGAAGAAACGCAATTTTGGATCTTTCAGGAGCTGCGCCCCGCTGCCCCCAATCACGACCCGAGTGATCGGTTCGGCCCCTTCCCCGCCTGCGGCCCTGATCCGCTGCCCCAGCCAAGCACCCAACACGCGGGCAGAGCGCTCAAGCAACCGCAGGGCCAAGGGTTCCCCCGCCCGGGCTGCGTCGAGGGGTCGAAGTCCAGGCCCCCGGTCCTCTTCCAAGCGTTGAAGAATCGATCCCAGGGAAGCCGCCTCTTCAACGCTGCACGATTCCCCTGGCACAAGTGCCTCCCAGGGGGGCGCGCCGCCCCGGGCCAGTCCTTGGACATCAAGCAATGTTCCGTCCACCTTGGCCGCCTCTGCGAGCCCCGTCCCAAGGCCCAAGTAAAAGGCATTCTGCCGCCCACCAAAAGATCCTTCCCCGGCCCATTCCTCCCCGAGCCCCCCGTCTTGACCATCGGACCCCAAGGGGCAAATCGCCACCTCTTGTTCCCCGTTCAATTCACTCTCCAACAGGCTGCAGAAATTCAACAGGCGCGGCCCCCGGGCCATGAGCAACACGCCCCGACCCTGAAAATCCTTGCGCCCGGGTAAGGCAATGCCCAAGCGCAAGGGCCCCGGGCCTGCGCCCCGGTCGTTTCCCTGGGCCAGCAATTCCCGAACGCCCCGGGCCAAAGCCTGGACCCAAGCCCCCTCGAGTTTTTGCTCCACACCTGACCGGCGCGGGTCCGCGAGCTGTGCCTGTTGTTCCCCAATTGGCAAGGGCACAAAGTTCGAATCCCGGGGCCAATCTCCGCGCACCACTTGGCTGCAGGTTTGCAAACCATGACCCGGCACGAACTCCACCCGTGCTAAGCGAAAACCCGTGGCGCCTCCATCGACGCCGATGCACCTTGTGCCCGGATCGACCACGCCAGCGGGTTCAGTCAACCTGCCCTCGGGCGGCGGCATCAGCCCAAATCACCAGATCCGGATGCTGCATGAGAGAACTCAGGGGTCGCTCGATACCCGGCTCGCCCCCAAGGGCCGCGGCCAAGGGTGCGCTCTTGCGCTCTCCAAAAGCCAGCAAGCGCAAGCGCCGTGCAGCTCGGATTTCCCCCAGCCCCATGGTCATCGCGCGCTTGGGCACGTGCTCCACGCCCCCGAATTCCCCCGCCGCGTCCTCGCGGGTCATGGGATGCAAGTCCACCACGCGAGTCAAGGAATCCGCCGGACTGCCCGGCTCGTTGAACGCGATGTGACCGTTGCGCCCAAGGCCTAGCAACTGCATGTCCAGGCCCCCGGCCTCCTGGATCATGGCCGTATAGGCAGCACCCGCGCCAACAGGATCCTGAACTGCCCCCTGGGCATCAGGAAAGTGGCAAGACCCCGGATCCAAATCCAGGGGACCGAACAGGTGTTCGGTCATGAACGATTGGAAGCTGCGCGGGTCGTTGGCTGACAGGTCCAAGTACTCGTCGAGATTGAAGGTCGTTAGATGGGAAAGGTCCACGGGCTCCGCTTGCAGCAAGCGCACCAATTCTTGGTAGAGCCCCAGCATAGTCCGCCCGGTGGCCAGACCCAGGACCAGGGGCCGTTGCTCCCGGGCGCTCTCGCGCAAGCTGCCATGCAATTCAACAGCCAGATGCGCGCAGGCTTGGGATGCGTCTTGAACGGGGATCAGTTCCACAGGATTGGGCGGGAAGGGAGGCGCTTTACGGAACCGAAGTCATGGGAGAAAAGAAACCCACGGGCGTAGCCTAGCCAGAATCCCCCGCCGGAACGAGGCCCGAGATCTTCGGATTTGAAACGGGCACCGATTCCCTCGCAAACGGGGAGCGGGGAACTGGAACCCGATCCCGGCGACTCACCCAGCGAGTGCCGCCAGCATGGCCTTCAGCTCCACGGGATCCGGCAGGCGCAGGCCCGGGAACTCCCCGGACCCGGACACCATGGGCGAGTCCTTGGTGCGTCCGGATGTGTGCACTTCACGAACCCCCGTTGCCTTCACCACCTGGGCCACGTCCTTTGCTCGCAGTCCGCCCCCGGGCAAGATGGCTCCCAGAGTCCCGGTTCCCATGCGACCTGCCAGGGTCACCAGGAGGGGCAAGCCGTCGATCACCCGGGACATTCCACCGGAAGTCAGGATCCGCTGGACCCCTAGCTCCACCAAATCACCGTGGGCTTGGAGCGGGTCAGCGCAACAATCGAACGCTCGGTGATAGGTGACGGGAGCTCCCGCCGCCGCCTCGATCCAGCCCCCCATGGCAGAACGGTCCACCGCCCCTTGATCATCCAAGGCCCCGACCACCACGCCCGAGGCTCCGGCCCGCAACACACTGGTGATGTCCCGCTGCACAAGCCGCTGTTCCTCGGCCCCATAAACAAAGTTCCCGGTGCGCGGGCGCACGAGCACCATCACCGGCAGGGACACCTGTTCCAAAACCGCTTCGAGCAGACCCAGGGAGGGAGTCACTCCGCCCCCGTCCAAGCCCGCGCAGAGTTCCAAACGCCCGGCTCCGGCCTGGGCCGCAAGCAGGGCGGCGGGCAGAGAATCCACGGCAACTTCGATGCAAACACCAGTCATGGATGCAAGCTACGGGATCGCCCGTGGGCTTTGCAAAATACACGGGGAGAATTCTCCCCGTTTGGGACGGATTCACCGGGCCCTCTACGGAAGTCCCAGGCTAAAAGCCCACGAAAAGAGAATCCCCACCCAGCGAAAGATGAAGATGACCCCAAAGGAACGATTCAAACATCGAAACCAGGTCGGCCCCCGGAGGGGCCCGCAGGAAACCTGACGTGGACATTGGTAGAGCTAAGACTAGTTTTTCCCCCAAGCCTTAGCATAAAAAACCCAGGCCGGTGAGTCGCGGGCCGAAGCCCGGACATCCCCCATCCGGCGGAGAGTCAACCAAATTGTCACACGGGAACAGGTTCCCTGCGGATAGCCATACGCGGTATGTCACCGAGGTCACAATCCCAACACCCGAGGGCGCCAGCATCGTGGCCTTGCAGGATTCCCCGAGCACTCAATGAAGAGTGTCCCCCCCAGGGCACCGCTGCGCGGCGAGCCGTTCTTGGCCACAACAGTCTTCGGAAGACCGGGCACAAAGCTTGTACTCAGAGAGAGGGATTCCCAACGAGAGACGCGATCTAGTCCTCAGATGCCTCGACCTGAGAACTTTTGGGCTGGGGGCTTTCGTCGCTGCCCTGCATGGGTGCAAAGATCTTGCCCAGGGGCGTTGCGGGCACCACCAAGATATCTCCGTCCATCAGAATCGGATCCACCCCACCGCGCTCAATTTGAGTCAGGTCGAAGATCATTTCTCGCTCATTGGGAATTTCCCCACGCAGAAGGCGAATCTTGCGCACATCCGCCAGTTCCTTGCTAGGCAGTGCTTGGCGCACTGCAGCGGACAAGGTGGAATACTGGGTCAATGCAATCCGCCCGGGCTCGGAAACCTTGCCAAAGACAAAAGCACGCCCGGCGGCGGGGGCCTGACTGCGCACGCTGAGCTTGGTGCTGGGAAGGCTCAGGTCACGGGCCAACTCATCCCGCAGGCTCCGCGGAGTGCGGCCGCTGACCTTGAACTTGCCCAACGCACCCAGATCCAGCTGCCCATCCCTGGCCACGGTGCCCCGTGTGGTGACGCTTTCTCCCTTAGCGCTACTGCTCTCCACGATGGTCACCGCATCCCCGGGGGCCAAGGCGCCGTCATGGGCCTTTGCCTGCATGCGCAGGTAATCCGAACGCAAGGGTGCCGCGCACGCGGTTAGCAAGAGGAGGGGCAGGAGAAAGCCCAGCAGTCGCGGGGCTTGACGGGGAGTCAGGGCTGTATCAGGGTGAGTCAACATGGCTTTGGGGACCTCAAAAGGGCCGATCTGATCCCCCTTCGTACCCTGAAACCCCGGTGGGATCAACCCCGAATGCCCAATCCCTGCGCAGCAGTTGCTCTTTCCCCCCTTTGGAGGGCTTTGGGGCGGTTTCAAGAACCCCCAGACTTCCCGGTGCCAGCCCAAGGTAGCGCCCCGATCCCCTGCCCCAGAATGAGACAGGGGTTTATGGGAAGCGCGCACAACCCCCTAGATCAGCCACTGCGCACAGGATCCTTAGGAAATCCCATATTGACACACAGGGTCCAGAAGTCCTGACTTACCTTCTAGCTCTACCTAGATCCCAGTGCCCTGTGCCTCGGACCTAGCACCTGCAAACTGACTAGAAGAAAACACAACATGGAGATTCGCTCGATCCTCGATGCCATGGTCCTTGCCTTAGGACTAACACCCGGCCTGCTGGTCGCCTTCACGGCGCACATGGAGTTCGGCGTACCTATCCCCGTTGCGATCCTGCTCGGGGTCCTCGGCGCCAAGGTGGGATCCAAATGGCTCCTGTCCCCGATCCACTGATCAGACCTAGAACCATCCCTGCCTGCCAGCACTCACCACTCAACCCTTAAGTCAGCCCCCAACCACGAACCTGCCAACCAGATCCAGTCCCCCCCGGTGCGCTGGAGTTCCGCATCACGATTCCGGGAAGAGCCCCCACTTGCGGTCTCGCAGAATTTCTGCGCGCCTTGGTGATCGGGCTCTTGTTTTCTTTCGTCGAAGAGAGACACCTCATCCAGTTTCGCCTGGATGGAGAGCGAGCTCTCTCGAAGAGCTACGGTCCAACACCCATTGAATTCGGATGGAGAGCGGGTTCTCCCGGCGAGCCCACGGTCCAGCATCCATTGGACTTGGATGGAGAGCAGGTTCTCTCGGTGAGCCCACGGTCCAACACTCAAGAGCTTGGGATCCCGCTCCCTCAAGCCACTGGCTCGCAACCAGTTAGCCCCCCAGCAACTGAGTCCAGTGCGCTTGAACATGCCCAAGCCCACAGCGCTTCGCGCCCCCCAACATGTTCTTGTGGTGCCCGGGCGAAAACCACCAGGCATCGTTCGCCGCTTCCCCGGTTCGTTGACCGGCGGCAATGTTCTCGGCCCCGGCACTGGTGCCCCGGGCAGCGGCCCGTTTCCAGGGAGTTTCGCGCCCCGGCACGGGAGAAGCATGGGCGAAGAAGCCAAGCTCCACCATGTCCCGGGAGTGATCCCGCGCGGCGGCACAAAGGGCCAAGTCCGCCTGCAGTGCATTCAACCCAATCAAAACCCGTAAACGGTTGAGGGCAAAGATCCCGCGCACCTCTTTGGGTCCCAGCCCGGGTAGAGCCCCCGGGTCCTCATCCGATTTCTTCTGATCTGAATCCGTGTCCGCACTTTTCTTTTCCTCAGCATCCAGCTGGCTCTGCATCCCGAGGGCGCGATTGGCCTCCAGCACCTTTCGATCCTGGGCGGTCATGGGCGTCGCCAGCACCGCCAGCCAGTCCAAGTCCCGCAAGAGCTCAGCCTCTAAGGGAGTCGGGTCGCCCTGGTCCTTGAACTTCTTGGCCGTCCGCGTCTGGCCCAGCCCGAGCAACTCTTCCCGGGCCCGTTCCAACCAAGAGTAATGCAGGGTTTCGAGGGTCAGCGCATCCAGATGCTCGACCCACTGCTCAAAAAGTTCTTCATCCCCTAACCAAATTTGCCCCGCAAGCACGATCAGGGTCTCCTCCAATTCTTCCCGTGCCGGCTGAGAGATCTTTTTGATCGCCTCCTTCGGCAACTCCTTCCCCCGGGCGGTTTTCAAAATCGCCACCCGAGCCCGATCCACTTTTTCCTGCCCCTCTCCCGCGAGCCGTTCCCCCATCAGTTTTTGCGCACTTGCCACATACGCCTTGACCAGCGCTTCTCGCCCCCGAGAGTTCTCCTTGCGCTCCTTCTTCAACACGCGTTCCAGATGCCTGCCCAACAAGCCACAGGCCTCAGCCGAAAGCCCCAACAGCTCCTCCACCGCCGCCTCCACCTGCTCCGGACCCATCCGCCGATCCCGCAAAACCCGCATAGCCGCCCCCTGCCGCTGGGAAAGACTGGGACTAGGACTCGGCTCTTGAAAACCAACCAGAGTCAGCAGAAGGATGAGGGCAAGGATTCGCATGGTTATAGGACCGTGGCGGCCATCTTAGGCCCTGTCCGAGGTCCTGGGTAGGTTGCACTGGGGATGTCCCAGATTGCAAGGACGCGCAACAGCCGGGTGAGACCTGGAACTTTCAGTGGTGGTTCCGGGATGTGAATCCAAGCCTGACATCCAACACCACCAACGGCGTGACGGTGATGTTCCGTTAGGAG
>CALEMP010000208.1 GCA_937910685.1 uncultured bacterium | reverse complement strand
CGGCGACTTCAGGCTCTGCGGATTCCTGCTCTTCATCCCCCGGTTCAGGGCTCGGAACCGCTTCCGGGGCCGGTTCGGGTCCGGCTTCGACTCCAGCGTCGGGCCCAGCAAAGCTCCCGTCCTCTTGCATGAAGAACCCGCTCGGTGCAGCGGGCTTATGTTGGCCGACGCTCACACTCCAGTCCACGGTTCCTGTGCTCCTAAACACCTCCTCGAAGAACCAGCCCACATCCACGCCGCTGCCTTCCATGAAGGACGCGTAGAAATCTTCGGGGTAGGGATGCCGATAGCGCCAGTCTTGAGAGAAGTGGCGCATGCCTCGCAAAAACACCCCGGGACCCACCAAGCCGCGCAAGGTGCGCAAAGCCACCGCCGTGCGCGGATAACTATTCGCCCGATAACTCACACGATTGCAGTAGCGGAATGCAACGGTCTCGATGGGGTCGGTGGCGGGATCGGACAGATAACCGGCGCGATCCCCCTCCATGGGATTGGAATACTGTTCAACAAAAGTCAGGTCCGGCTGATCGCGCCACCAGTCCACAAAGGCCGACGGGGCAAGGGGCTGGAGGGTCGGCAATCTGCCCGGCAGCTCCCAACGCCCACCCAGAAGGATGTCTCCAAAGTGCCCGCCATCGGGCAATCGAGCGGGACGCAAACCCCAGACAGGAAGCGACGAGTATCGAGTCGCCGCGCGCTTGTCCCCGTAGACCCGACTGAGCACCTCCGAGTCGGTGTAGCTGTTGAAGCCCTCGTCAAGCCAGGCAGCCTCGTACTCGTTGTTGCCCACCAACCCATACCAAAACTGATGACCGGCCTCGTGCACGGTGACACTTTCAGGCTGGTACATTTGCTCGCTGGTGAACATGCTTGTGCCGCAGGTGAAGAGGGTTGGGTACTCCATCCCTCCCGCTGCGGAGGCTCCCCAAGCGGGATCCACCACCGTGATTTCGCTATAGGGGTACTCGCCCCACCAAAGCCCATAGAAAAACAGGGCTGCCGCCGTGGCCTTTGCGTGGCGCTTACCCTGGTCCGCGTGTTCGGGTTGCAGTAACACGCGGATGGTCACGTCGCGCAGGGAGACATCTTCGGGCTCGTCCCAGAGGGCATTGGCACTGACCGCTTGCTGCACGTCGAGCCCATAGAGATCACTCCAGTCTTTAAAGCGGAAGGTCTCGGTGTGCACCACAAAGTCGGGGTCAGCCACCCAGGCAAAACCGTGCACTTGCGGGGTGGGGATAAGAGCGCCCGTGGCATAGATATCGGTTTTCTCTCGGTCGTCCATCGCAGGTGCAAGGTAACGCAGCTCTAAACGGCCGTCCTCCTCCTTCGTGCCACCCTGCAGCATGCCGCTTGCGCCGACCTTCAGACCGCCCGTCGAGGCGCGGTAATGGAGCGGCAAGTTCAAGGTCACGTCATAGGTACCAAAGTCCGCGTAGAACTCGGTGTTCATGTGAAACTGGTGACAGTTCCAACCGCTGCCGCCCTCGTAGACGCCCAGCTTGGGGAACCAATGGGACATCAAAAGAAAGTCCCCGTGAGAGCCAGCTCTACGTCGCACACGGGGAATCAATGAGGTCCACTCAAGATCTACCGTGACGGTTTCACCAGGCCCAACCGGCTGGGGTAAATCAATGCTGAACACCGTCCGATCTTCGCTCTCGGGGCCGTCGGGATGCTCGAAGGTCATGCTCCCGAGCAAGTCCTGCCCAGCCACCTGGATACTCGTCACCTGCTGCCAGCCCCAATCGCGCTCCGGATCGACTCCCTTCACCTCGCCCCGGGCCTCGGTCAGGTGCACCGAACGATTGTTCGAATAGGCGTTGTGATGCAGGTGAAACCAAAGGTCACTCACGCTGTCCTTGCTGTGGTTGGTCCACCTCAAAGTCAGACTGCCCTCAAGACGCCGACGACTCTCATGGCCATCTTCACCCACGAGCACATCTCCCGGCTGGGCCTCAAGCAGCTTAGCTTGGATCACATAATGACTCTCAGAGGAGCGATTGTCCGGCGCGGACCGGGGAGTCTCTTGGGGAGCTAAGGGCGGGCCAGCCTGAGCGAACCCGCTGCCGAGTACCACCATCAGGAGGGCATGAAAGAGGAAGGACGTGAAGCGCATGGGGCCATCGTGCGGGGCTTGGGTCCCAGCCGCAACCCTGGCCCGCTCTCGGGTCAGGGACGAATCAAAAAAACTTACACTGGAGAACTCAGGGATTGGCCTTTCTGACGTGCAACCTCCCATGTGGGGCACCCCAGAGGGGTTCAGCTCCTTTTCAGGGCCTGCCGTGCGGAAATGCTGCTGATCCTTCCCCGAAGGCCTCAAACGCATCCCTTCTCTGCTGATCACTCAGAAGGAGGCGATACTCCTGAACTGGAATCAACCAAGGACATCCGCCCCGACGGCAACCGCAACGCCAAAGCTAAGACCCCGGCTGCTTGATGAGTCATTCCTCTGAAGGTCCAGCTCCCTGGACTAAGCTCACTCACTGAAACTGCACGTAGTACGCTTGGGTCAGATTCGATGTACCCACCGGACTGCCATCCCGGTGCCAAGCCTGAAAGTACCAGGTGTCTCCAGGGCTGACGCTCACCTGAGAAGTGCCAAAGGGCAAAGCGGTCAAGTCCACCGGAACTGAAAATGCGCCACTCGTGCCCGTGTTCCGCACCTGGTTCGCAAAAATACCGAAGTTCACGGTCACGCACAGGTTTCCTGCGGACCCCCCAAAGTTAGGAATGAAACTCTGACCGTTGGAGACCAAGCAAATGGCGAATTGGTCCGCGGGCAGCTGGCTCACCTCAAGGGACAGAAGATTGTCCGCAACATTCGCACTGCCCACGACAGTGAGAGCGCCAGCGCTCCCCGTTGAGTTGGCCGAGGCCCCCGGACAAAGGCTGCCTCCGATTCCAATCGGCGAGTGGAATGCGTTGGAGTGATCCGCGATTTCCGTGGCCAGCAACATCGAGTCATAGACCGCAACCCCACTCAACGTCCCAACGAGCGGATCCACCGACGCTCCGGTTGCGCTGTACCAATGCCCAAGCCCCACGTCTCCAGCCAAGTGAGCCGCCCAGGGAGCAGATCCCACAAGGAGCCCGTCTTCGTAGAGCGTCGTGGTCCCCGCGCCAAAGTCCGCCACAAAGCACAGGTGCACGTCCATATTAATGGTCGTGGAAGAAATCGACCAGTCAGCGACTCCTGCCTGGGTCACTCCATAAGAGCCGGTATTCGCATGCTGCTCGAACTTCAGGGCGCAATCTACAGACACGCCATTGCTACGCGTGCCCATCAGGGCGCTTGAGGCTCCGTCCAGGGTCCCATTGACGATGAACTCATAGGTCGCACCGACACTGGAGTTGATCGGTCCAAGATTGACCACACTGGGCACCACCACCACGTGGCTCTGGAACGCGCTAGGCGTCCCCTGCCCCACAGCCGTCAACCACTGATTGAGATCTGCCTGGGCTGGGGCAACAAGAACTGAGCAGAGCGCGGCATAGATAAGTCGGGACATGAAAACACCTCAGGTTGGGGGCTGCTTCAATTCTACCCCATCAAGAGTTTCTTTGCCCTAGGGGCGTTTCCCAATTAGCTACGGGCACCTGGGGTAGGCACCCTCTCCCCCGCACGGCAGAACCCCTCCCTAGGCAACTGCTGACCCGCTTTTTGGTGGGCCGTATTGAAGCCCTCTATTGAGGGCAAGGGAACCGCGCTCTCAAATGCCGCTAATGCCCGAGCGCCCGTAGCTCATCTGGATAGAGCATCGGTTTCCTAAACCGGGGGTAGCAGCTTCAAGTCCTGCCGGGCTATCCTCTCTTGCATGGGATCGCACTACAATTTTTGTTGCCTGGGCTGTGGCTACTCTGCCGAGGTCAGTGGGGGTCCGGACTACGGATTCGTCGCCCAGACCGACACCAAGATCTGCAACACTTGCCGTGCGGTGGTGGACGTCCTAGTCGGAACTCGCGATCCGAATCAAATATCAACGGACGAATTGAATCAATGCCCCAAATGCGATGGCAACGACCTCACGCCCTGGGATGACTCCCGCCCCTGCCCCCGCTGCAATGGCACGATGAAAGCTGATCCTACAAGTCCAACGCTGATGTGGGACTGAGCGGCTCTCTCTCACGTGGCGCTCGCGCGAGCTCAGATCATGATTGACGTCATCGCAGAGCGTCGAGGCCGCGGCACAGTCGGGCGAGCCCTTCGCGCAAGATCGATTCGCTGGTCGCAAACGTGAGCCGAATGTGACCCGCAGCCCCCGCGCCAAACCAGCGCGGCGCGCCGGGCACGATCGCGATGCGATGTTGGTCGAGAAGACGCTGCGCCAGCACCGATTCATCACCCCAAGCCTTCACCTCGGGGAATAGCACGTAGCACCCTTCGGGCTCACGCAGCGACAACCCGGACACCTTGCGCAACTCGGCGACGGCTACGTCCCGCTGTCTGTGCAAGTGCGCGACCCATGCGTCCGCCCAGGGCCACCCGTGCTCGTATGCCGCCGTGGCTGCGACCTGCGACAACGTCGCCACGCCTTCGACCGTCGAACGCACGTTGGCCTGCTCCACCATCGCTTCATACCGAGCCTGGTTGCCAACGTGCACAAAGCCGATGCGCAGTCCAGCGAGGCCAAACGTCTTCGACAATCCGTGCACGGTGTATGTCCGGGCCGCGATCTCAGGCGAGAGCGCCGCGGTCGCGATGTGGCGATGAGGAGCGAACACAATATCGGACCATATCTCGTCCGACAGAATCGCGAGGTCGTGCTCGATCGCCAGTTCGCCGAGACGAAGCAACTCAGTCCTCGTGAGAACCCGGCCAACCGGGTTGACGGGGTTGCAGATCGTCAACAACTTCGTCCTCCGGGTGATTGCGCTTTCGATCCGAGCGAAGTCGAGCGCGCCCGATTCTGGGTCGAGCGGCACACGCACCGGCACGCCACCTGCGTCCTGCACGGTGCGCGCAAACAAGAAGTCAACCGGATCAAACACAAGCGCTTCGTCGCCCGGCGCGAGCAGGGACTGCGCCACGATCGCCATGCCTTTTGCCGCGCTGTTTACCGCGAGCACGTGCTCTGCGCTCGCGGTCGGCATGCCCTTCCGCTGCTGCAACATCGTGGCGGCTGCGCCCCTAAATGAGGGCAACCCTTCGGCAGGGCCATAGCTGAAGACGCCGGACTTCGCGTAGTCGCAGACCGCGTCGCGAATCACCTGCGCGCACGGGAAGTCAGGGTCCGCCGCAGTCAACGGGATCACGTCGGCGGGTTGCTCGGCCCAGCGCAGGTTGAAGGCGCGCTGACGGAGCAGGTCGAGCTCGACCGCGTGATCACCAAATTCATCTTGAATGTTGTTCATCGGATTACTCGCTTCAGTTCACCAATGGAACTCGGTTCGCACTTGTCCGGGGCTCGCAGAAAGCCTGATAGAGATCCTGGCCCGCTGCCACCCACGCGGAACACTGAGGTCGCCGCAACCGGTCAAACTCGGCGAACGCGCCGGCAAATCCATCCGGCGTCGTAATTCCGCGCAGGAGTGGCGCCAGCAACACGGCGTCTTCGAGCGCCGACCCAGCGCCTTGACTGGTAAACGACAGCATCGGGTGCGCAGCATCGCCAAGCAGAAGCAAGTTGCCACGGTGGTAGTTGGGCAATGGATCGAGGTCGCTGACCGGCCATACGTGACTGCCCGAAAAGTCCGTCGTTGCAAGCAGTTCCGGCACTGGATCGGGCCAGTTGGCCAGCAGCTCACGGAAATGCGCCCCGACCTCTGCCGGTCGCCAATGCAGCATGTCCTTGAGCGTGCGATCCATCTGCACGAACCACACGACACTGTCCCCAAAGGGCACGATTCCAACCGCAAGCTTCCCGCCGGGCGAATAGAACTTGCGGAATGTGTTGCCGAGCCGTGCGCTTATGAGGGGCGCTGGCATCAAGCTGAGGAGTTCGAAGTAGCGCACGGGATTGAGTTCACGGCGCGGGTGCAGCCACCGCCGCGCTCGGCTGCCCACCCCATCACAGCCGAGAAATGCACCGGCTCGCACTTCGGTGCCGTCGGCAAGTTGCACCCCATGCAAGTGATCTCCTTCCATGCCTGCGCTGACGACCATGGCGTTGTAGTGCACGCGCCCGGCAGGCAGCGCTCGCGTCATGCCGTTGATGAGGCCAGTGCGCGAAACGCAGAGCGTGTGACTGAGGCGCTGCCGCTGAATGATTGTGCCATCACTGGAAGCAAGGTGCGCAGTGTCCAGTTGCCTGCTGATGCGCGGCCAATCGAGGGCAGGAAACAGGTCGCGGACAGCGGCCACCCCATTCGGCATCAGGATGAAGCCCATACCCCGCGGGTCGGGCGAAGGGGCACGGTCAAAGATCTCGGCGCGAATACCTTCGCGATGCAGCGCAGCGAGCACCGCCAATCCAGCTACACCGCCGCCAAGGATGGCAATGCCGTTTTGACCTAGGTTTACGTCCATAGTGTTGGGATGCGTCTTCTTACGCGCCGCGGAGGGTAGGCCGCCCAAAGGGGTAGGCGGTTTCAAGATCCACGTTTTCGTGGGTGGTGATGGCCCGCGCGGGGGCCGCAAGCCTATCAGGGGGCCGCAAAAGCGACAATAGCGCCCCGGAATGGGGCTCACTCGGGGCCTTTCCTTGAGCACTTGGGCACTTGAGCACACCATTGGCTCGGCAGGACCTCGTGTAAGTCGCCGTGGAGGAGTGCGACTCGGTCGTCCCATCCGTAAACCCTTTGGTACAGAGATTTTAGGGCGACGAGGGGGTGATTTCTGGAATTACCTTGTCCCAAAAGATATAGGATGAGGTTCGGTTCAGACCGACAACTCGCCTCGGTGACCCTTTGAACTTCTTATCCTCGGTCCTCACGACCCAGCCGCACCCGAGAGCCTCGCATGAGACCCAAATCCCCAAGTCGCCACCGCAGAGTGGCCTTCAGCCCAATCATTGCTCTGATTGCTCTGATTGCCCTTTTTGCCATTCCGCGAACAGAAGCCAGCTCTATCCAGGACCTGCCCTGCGATTCCACCTGCCCTGCTACGGTTTCCTCCACAAGCATTGGGACAGTGCCTGCCGGGGTCTGGACTGTGATTCCGGTAGGAACTATCAACGGCAGCGGCCAAGTGGTGGTAGACGTTGACAGCGGCGCAGTTGATTGTACAACCTGCGACGATTGCACCACCGGGCTTCAGTTTTCCTTTCATGTTCTGGGAAAATGCGTGGCATACAATGAATGTGGGTTGCTGGCCCAGGGTCCCCACGGTGGTGTCGTGGTGGCTCGCTTGACTTCCTGCTGCGGAGTGAATTCGCCCCAGGCACACAATCAACTGGGACTGTCCGCGGGCACCTGCAACCCGGCCTATGGCACGGGTGCGTGCCCCCCAGACACCCCAGTGATCGCTCCCCCGGACTTCTTTCAACTGTGGTGGCTGAACTGTGGGTCGTGCCAAGATGTTTGACGTCAAAAAGCCCATTCACCTGTTGGTGGCCCTCGCAGGTATTGGTGGGGTGGCGCTCGCCCTGCTGATCAACTGGGGCCCGGGCGACCAGGATGCGCCTTCCTCGAAACCACTGCTGGCAGGCCCTACGCAGGAACAGGCCGAACCCTCGCCGCCTGCTCCAACCTTGGATGCCTTAGAACCTGTGGCCGTGACGGCAGTTGCTCCCCCACCGGAACCAGCGGAGGAACTCGCCGATGATGATCCATACAAACTCTACACCAAGGGAGTTCCCCTGCCCGAATGGGCAAAGAACGCCCCCGATGCCATCAAACGCGCATTTTATGCGCTCCCAGATATGCTGCACAACTCCAAAGAGTTTGGATCAGAATTGCGAGCACCGGGACAAATCAACCTCACCTTGTCATGTGCCGTCGCTGCGGACATATGGCGCAGAGGAGACGATTTGAACCCCCTCGGAATTGAGCGCCCGCCAGGCCGCGAGGCGGACCTTCTGGGCACGGACTGGGACGGAACGGGAAGGGAGGGCGTCCCCGGGTGGTGCCAATTCCGCTTCAGCGGAGAAACATTCTCTTGGCCAAGAGAGCAGTATCCTGAACACCTTGGATGGTACACCGCCCTGAGGGAACGCAGGTCCCTGACCCAAGAAGAATGGGATCTAGCCATCAGTTTCGCCGACTCCATCGAAGCCTGGATGAGGGGCGGGGTGTTTGAGCGCTGATTCGGCGGCCGGGCTCAAGACCTCTCTCTTCGAATCTCTCCTCTTCGACGGGATCCTCGGCCGAGGCTAGGAACGGCGGGTGACGGATGGCGTCACTTTCCCGAAGGGCCATCCCAACAGTT
>CALEMP010000207.1 GCA_937910685.1 uncultured bacterium | reverse complement strand
CCCTTCGTAATGGTGGCCGATGTCATCTAGCACATGAACCTCTAGCTGACGTTCTGGCATGAGGGCTGCATTGACCTGATGGACGCCCTCGTCGAAAACGCGCAATGAGAATTGGCGGCGGGCATATCCGGTGGCTTTGAATGCAACACGGATTGGTCCGGGTGTGAGTCCTGGGAGTTCATACCGTCCGGATTTAGAGGCAAAAGATCGAATGATCGTAGAGCCAGGGGTCCAGGTCTCTCCCGCCTTCGGCTTGAAGTCGAAGGGTAGATCTGCATTTGGTACATAGGCGTGGACCTCAAAGCCCTCTATGGCTTTGCCCGAGAGTCCGTCGGTGACCCGGCCTTCGAACTCAACTCCGAGGATGGCGGCTGAATCGATCGTGGCCTCGATTCGTTCGTCCCCTGATTTCACTCGCATATCGTAGACCCTATTGCGGTCTGTCGGGTCGATAGTATGCAGCGTGAATTCCCCATCATAAAGCTGGTCAAATCGAAAACGCCCATCGGCGTCTGTTTCCGATTCATGAAGACCGCAGAAGAATTCCCATGTATTGCGCCGCCCCCAACTCACGTTTAGATCTACTTCTCGTGGACCTTCGATCCAAACGACCACGCCTGGGGCGGGTAGTCCCCCCTTCTCTATTACGATCCCGCCAAGGACTTTCTCGGGTTCAAGCCGGATTTCCAGGTATTCGCCCCCGTGGCGATTGGGGCTAACAGGCTGCACAACATGCATGGCGTGTTCGGGGTATTGAACCCGAACCGCGTAAGTAGGGTCCGGGCGAACTGTGCGGAAAGGCTTGTCGGGTTTGTCTTCCCGTCGCAATGCAATGCACCTTATGAGGAACTCACCTCGGTCGTCGCACTCCACAACTGGGTCAGTTGTTTGCGATCCAGGCTCGTGGGGAAAGATTCGCACTTGAGCGCCGACGGCGGGCTTCCCCAGCACATCCAAGACCCTACCCCGTAGAGACAGCCCGGGGTCGAGCACGATCTCGTGGACTTCATCGCCTGTTTCACTCAGCCTACGATCGATGAGGAAGGGAGCCAGCTTGGCACTGAGGTAGTGGGCATCGTGTGACAATCCGTGAACCTCAAACCGGCCTAGTTCGTCACTTGTCGCCTCCCCTTGGCCATCATGAAAGCTGAGGATGCCGGGGACCGGGGTTCGGTTCTCTCTAATGGGATTCGTGTTGTCCACTGACAGCTCTACCCCCTCCAGCGGCCTTCCGTCTAAATCCACCACGACCCCCCGCAGGACCCGCCGGGGAGCGAGCACCACCGAGAGTCCTTCGGCCCTGGTAGTGTCCGAAAGTTTCCCCCGGATCCCTGTATAGCAAGCCAATCCATCTGTCTTGGCCGTGATACAAAAGTCCCTCCCTAGGTTCATAATCCAAAATTCTCCATTCGCGTCCGATCGTACATGGCGGTCGGGGTTCCCAGAGTTGCGCCTGGAGCACCAGCCGAACACTTCGGCATTCGGGACGGGGGATCCGCTCCGGTCAATTACGCGCCCTCTGACTGACCATCCGGCCCCGAGTTTCAGATCTACTACTAGGACCTGGCCAGCAACAATTATCTGATTGAGAGACTTCCTGGTATTTGGATTCTCTGCTGTCGCCCTAGCGCCCACGTAGCGCAGTCTCTTGCCTGCGGGGACATCAAAGCTAACGTGTCCATCTTGCCCTGTGTCGAGTTCAACGACTTCATGTTTGCCGTATTGGAGCCAGACAGTAACACCGGTGGCTGGCTCACCGCCAGCCATGGCGGCGTGAATTGTAACGGCACCCGCTCCGCTCGGCGGGACCTGGCCTTCGGCACCTATAATTTCACGAACAGAATCCGGGCCGCCCATTTCTGACTTGTTCGAATCCGAGTTGTTCAACGCAAGATCATATTCTCCGGCCACAGGTCCCTTTATGGCGGGATACGGGACTTCTGTTGTCCATAGTAGACTAAATGCGACCACAAGGAGCAATAGGAATGCTGCTCCCAAAAACAGCGGTAGGGTCTTCGGCACGTATTCTCCGTTAGTTATTCTTATCATCAACGAGTTTCTCTACCGGGACCTTGCATGTGCCAGCTTGTTGCTGCCAGAGGTTGGAGGACGCTCCCTCCAGCGCCACTGTGCTTCTCACAAAAAACCTTTCCGCGAATTGCGCAGTCCATGGCAGGCCGCCTCGGGTTCTTTGGATCAGGTTGAAGTGCCGGAGGGTGCCGAGGATCGCTTCGCGAGCGGCTCGGCGTTCAGCACGTTTGTTCTCGCAGTTGACCAGCCCTTCCTCGAGAGCGCAAGCAGCTTTTTCAAGCACCTCTCCGCGGCTGGCGAGGGGCGTTGGTGCGCAATTCACGGCCCTCAGGGTATCAAGAAGGGCGGGTTTCAAGCGTTTGGAACAGATCGGTCGAAGACCCGGTCATAAATTCCCGAGTGCACCCGACTTACAAAACAAAGTACCGCGTAACCAACTGGGCCGAGTACGACCGGGCCCACGTCAACCGCGGAAACCTCACCCTTTGGATCTCGCCGGAGGCGATCGAGGCCTGGAGCGCCGTGGCAACTGGGCGGAGCGGTGCACCCCCCAAGTACTCGAACCTCGCCATTGAGACCGCCCTCACGGTTCGG
>CALEMP010000206.1 GCA_937910685.1 uncultured bacterium | reverse complement strand
ACGGCACTGGCGACGGCACTGGCGACGGCACTGGCGACGGCACTGGCGACGGCACCGGCGGCGGCACTGGCGACGGCAACGACGACGGCGACGACGACTGAATCGGAGATCCCTAAGGAGAGAGAAGCACACTCGGCAGGCATCCACCGGGTGTGACTTTCTCAAGCCTTTGGAAGACCCGCATCGATCGAAGCGATCGGTGCGGGTCTTTCATCAACATGGTTTGGTTGGATACGGAGAACCAAGTCAAGCCTGGTCCGAATGGTTCATTCCGGACGGTATATGCGGCCGATTCCCATTGCGCATCGAAGGTCCGAGAATGATTCCTGTTCAGGTTCGGACTGTCCTCTCTCGCAGCAGATACGTGCCGAAGGGGCTGATTCACTCCAAGTGCTTGAGTTCAACTGGACCTCGCAAGTGCTCATCCGTCCCTCACCCATCCCCCGATCAACCTCTCACCCCCTCTCGTTATTCTCTGACCCTACTTGGGCCTTAGTAAACAGGAGGCTGCCATGTTGGTGGACTTTTTAGAAGTGGAGGCAGCGGAAATCCACCTGATAGACCCGGCGATAGGGGGTTGTGACGATCTCGGCCCTTGCGGTTGGTTGTGACCGCCTTGATCTAGCGCCCGTACAGTGGAATTCTGACCGCGAGGGGTGCTTCACGGGTGACGAGTACTTCAAAAGTCACCGGGGCATAGCCCTCAATCCCCGAAATGGTGATCCGGTAGGGACCATCCCTGGTGAAGAACAGTGACTGTCCCTGGCTCATGCGAAGGCTGCCTTGTCTTCCGAGGGGTGTGATGTCCATATCGCAGGTGTCCAAGTCCACAGGCACTTGGCCGGACCTGCCAATGAAGGTCAAGTCTGCGCGTACCATTGCATTGAGCTCGATCAGCAAGTCGTTCAGCCCGGAAGCTAGTTCCACTTCCGTTTCGATCCCAAAATACCCATGCGCGGCGATTCGCAAACGGAGAGGGCCTGGGTCGACCGTGAGAAGTTCGTGGCGTCCTCGCAGATCGTGTTGCATTGGTTGCCAGCCCGCTTCTCTGGATAGCCACGCGACTTCCAGGCCCTGGGGGATGGTGCCCGTGGCTTGGTCCAAGATCAGCAGGCGCATGATGGAGGGGTCGGGGAGGTCGCGATCACCCTCGTCGTAGCGAACTACGCTGGGACTGATGCCAGCGGGATGCGTCCGGCGGTCCGCTTGTATGGGCCGCCTAGTCAAGCGCTGGGTATCCAATTCCCACAAGAGCCAACCGGGGCCGGATGGGCCTTGAAGAGAACGCCCCTCGGTACGAGCCTCGTCAAGTCCGGGCCGGAGACCAAGGCTGTCGTTTTTGCTCAAGGAAAAATCAAATCCGCAGCCGCTCCAACTAATTTGGAATCGAAGCGAGTCCGACTCTTGTTCGCTGGCCGTCGAAATAGCCAGTGCGCCTTCGCCTTGAACATTTCCGGCAGCACCAGCGGCTTGTGCGCCGAGGCTGGTTCTTCCAGACAGGAATCCAGCCAGGGGGGCAGGGAAGGATCTGTCGGCGGCCTGTGGCCCCTCTGTTTGGGGAATGGCAAACACGGCCAAACCGATGACGATCAGGGCAATTAGGGGTGCAATGGCGGTTGGTGTTTTCCGGTGAAACATAGAGGGCTGCAAAAGGAGGGAAATTGCTTGGTCCAGAGTTCCAAGAAGCTCTTAGGTCAAAATAAGGGCTTTTTGACAGTTCATTTCGTTTTTTGGGCGGGTCGGGGGCGCGCTAGACCCCTATTTAGCCCACTAAATCTTGGAGGTCATAAGCGGCCAGCGCGCCGGGCACTAGAAACGCAAACTGATAGCCGATATTTGCCCGATCAAATAGGGAGCGCCAACTGGGGAAGGGGAGCTCGATGCGAGTGTCCGCGAAGAGGCTGGGTTCCAGGGCGGCCGCGTGGAGCGCCGCGATCGCGACCAAGCCCTTTGCCACAAGGACGGGCGGCTCACCCATGATTCGCGCCGCTTCCATAATCTGTTCCGCCTGGCGCCCCACCAGGGTGTGACCCAGTTGAAAACACCAGGCCGCGTCCCGGGCGCTGTGACCAAAGTGTCCGTACCAGGCGCCCTCGTTTGGTTGCGCGTCGCCCATGGTCAGGGGATCCACCCAGAGAGTTGTGTGCTCCGCTGGAGTAATCAAACCCCGTTGCCAAGCGCCTTGGCCAACGATGAGATGCCCCGGTCCGTTGGTCGGAGTCGTGGGCGTAACCCGGGTTGCAGGCAACTGCATCCCATCGCTCAGTTGCACGAGCCCCTTCTGGTGGGTTTGGCCTCCGTCGTGTTTGAGTTCCTTCCAAGTTCCCGTGGGGCGCTTACCTGCCTCGCGGATTCGAGTCAGGTAACGCACAGATTCCAATCGACTTGCTGGGTCCATCGTTCTTCGTGCCCTTGCCAAGTGATCTGCCTCGCGGGTCAGCAAGGTGTGCAGGGAGATTTCATCTGGCAAGTCCAGCACGCAACCGCTCTCGGTCACCTGGGCTTCCACTGGGGTCATGGGGACGGCTTCCACAGGCTGTGGATCGACTTCGCGGCCTTGAAGATGTCGGGCCATCCAACGCACCGCCGCTGCTTGTAGAGGCGGATGCCAACCATGTTGGCCGGGAGCGACTTCTAGTTGGACGTGACCGTTGGCACCTGCGGCTGCGTAGACTTTTTGCGCTTCCGCGAGGCAGCTACGAGTCCCCTCGATTGGAAAAAAGTCGTCCTCGGTGGCGCAGATCAGGCCTGGGGCGGGAGCACGCACAGCCAAGTAGTCCGCATGGTCGAGACCTAACCCAAGGCCTCCAAGATGCCATTGCTCTGCATCTTGAGGACCCGCGGCACCGGCCAGGGAAAGGTGACTTGTGAGGTAGCACGATGGGGCCGCAGCCCCGATTCGCTCGTCGAGGGAAAACAGCTGTGCCGACTGGGTGCCGCCCCCGGAATTCCCCATGACGCCCAGGCGCTGTCCATCCACCTCGGGCCGAGCAGCCAGCGCATCAAGCGCGATCATGCCATCCCAGGCCTCGATCCCCGATTGGCTCCAGCCCACCAAGAGTGCTTTACCCCCGGTGTTGTTGTGGCTCTGCGTGCCCCAGCTTCGATGGCTGCCGTCGGGATTCCGATCTTGGATGCGCTCCCCCTGGTCGAAGGGTTCGGTGACGAGCGCCACCATTTTGTTCTGGGCCACAAGTGCACCGGCCTGCTGATAGGAGGCATAGGACTTGCCCTCAAAAGCGTGTCCGCTACAAATCAAAACACCAGCAGAGTTCTTGGGGCAGGGATCGGGGACGTAAAAGTGGGCAGGCAAGGTTTGCCCTTCGCGCACTTGGATCAAGACCCCTTCGATGCGGTAACCATTTCGCTGGCGACTCCATTGGCGAGTGACCTTAGGGGCCGCTCGATCCTCGGGTGGGCGCGGCGTACACGCGAGGCGCAGGAAGTGACGCCGCTCGGCTTGCCAAGCTTGGAGTTTCTGTTTGGTGGTCAGGCCAGAACGCAACTCACAGCCCTGGGCAAGAGCTGCGCGTACATCTCCCAAGAGTACTTCGCGATTGACTTGGGATACCGCCGGGTTGTCTTGTGTCATAGGAATCCCCTCAGCGCTTGTTTTTAGCAAAGCTCCAGATGTCTTGATCTCCATCGGGCTTGGGTTGCGTGCGCGAGAATTCCTTTGCGTACAGCCGGCGGTTGTAGCCCAGCCAGTAGGGAGATGACACAAAGAGCGGGTTGCGTTCCAGCTTGGTTTCCCAGGTGTTGAGGTGTTCCAGAAGGCGCTCTGCAACCACCGGCTGTTCGTGGATTAGGTTCGTGGTTTCGCCCATATCCTTGCCCAAATCAAACAGCATGGGGTTCATGGAGTTGGGGCGTAGTAGCTTCCAGTTTCCCATGCGTATGGCGGAACCGCGTAGGGACATTCGCCAAATCAGAGCCTCGTGCGGGTCGCCCTTTGCATTGCCTTGAAAGTAGGGAAGCAAATTGACGCTGTCGTAGATCGGGCCGTTCTTTTTCTTGCGCCCCTCCCGTTCTTGGCGTTGGCCTGGGGTTGGTACCGTGCCACCGGCGGCCGTGACAAAGGTGCTGAGCACATCCAGGGATGAAACAGGTCGCTCATAAACCCCTGGCTTCAACTGCGCCGGCCAATGAACGATGAAGGGGACGCGGATACCGCCCTCCCAAAAGGTGCCCTTGGTTCCATTCAGAGGCGCGTTCACCGCGTGGCTCACTTCCACCGATCCGCCGTTGTCCGAGATAAAGACGATCAGGGTGTTTTCCAGTTCACCCGCAGCCTTGAGCGAGGCCAGCAACTTACCGATGTTCTCGTCCATGCAATGCTGCATGGCGCAGTAGGCGCGCCGGGTCTTGTCCTTGATGTGAGCGTAGCGCTCAAGGTCTGCGTCCCGGGCCTGCATGGGGCCGTGGGGCGTGTTGTAGGAAAGGTACAAGAACCAGGGCTGGTCACTCTCCGCACCCATGAAGTCCAGGGCCTCGAGGGTGAACCAGTCGGTCAGGTAGGGCGTGGGGATTTCCGTTGGCTTCTCATGACCGCGCAACAGCTTGTTCTTCTCCAGGGTGGGCCAATAGGGATGACTGCCCTTCAGCATGCCAAAGAAGGAATCGAAACCGCGGGCCATGGGATGATGCTCGTCGAGGCTTTCTCCCAGATGCCACTTGCCCACCAGGCCTGTGCGGTAACCCACTTTTTGTAGGCGTTCACTCAGCAGGGTTTCGTCCAGGGGGATGGCTGCGAACTCCTCGTTCAAGTGCTCGGGCAGACTCAAGTTGTGCTCGAAGCCAAAGCGAGATCCGCTGCGCCCGGTCATCAAACCCGCACGGCTCGAGGCGCACACTGAACTTGAAACATACCCGTCGGTGCAACGCACCCCTGCCGCGGCTAGGGAATCCAGGTGAGGCGTTTTGATTTGCAGAGATCCATAGCAACCCAGATCCCCATAACCCATGTCATCCGCCACGATCAGCAACAGGTTGGGCTTGGTGGGTTCGTCGGCGTGGACCACCGGAGCGCAAAAACCAAGAGCCAGTGCAAAGATGAGGGTCATGGGCCCGATCTTAGGGTCTGCCGATCAAACCCGGTCCAGAACCCCCGTGGAATCCCCATGGCTCTTTGCGGGGACCCCAAGAGAGCGCAACAGATGCAGATGCAAGTTGGCGAGTGGTGTGTTCGTTGGGCTCTGAACGTGGCGACCAGGTTGCAGAATCCCGCCCAACTGACCGCATAACAGGATCGGCAGGTCGTGATGCTTGTGTCGGTTTCCGCTGGCGATACCCGACCCATAGACAACGGCCGCGTGATCGAGCAGAGAACCACCGGGCTCTTGATAATCCGAAAGGCCGCCGAGCAGGTGCGCCAGGATGTTGGCGTTTGCCTTATCGATCTTGGCGATCGAGGCCATCTTGGCTGGGTCGGATCCGTGATGGGAGAGACCATGGTGCCCCTGTTGGATTCCCAGTTCGGAATAGGCGTGGTTGGATCCCTCGTTTGCGGTCAAGAACGTTGCGACCCGCGTGCGATCGGTCGCAAGCGCCAGCACAAGCAAGTCGTTGAAAACCCGCAGGCGTGCGAAGCGATTGGCGGGCGCCTCCTTGGGGCGCAGGTGATTGGGGACCTCGGTTACGTCTTCCTTTTCCAGGGCAGCAAGCTGCAGCTCCAGCTCGCGCACGGCGGTCAAGTAGCGGTCAAGGGTTTGGCGATCGTTGGAACCCAGGGTGCTCTGCAATTTACCGGCGTCTTCGCGCACATAGTCCAATAAGCTGCGGCGACGTCGGGCTCGCTCGCGCCGCTCGGCCATGGTCACGGCGTTGGCGCCCCCTCGGAAAAGGCGGTCGAACAGTCGCGCGGGATCGGTTTCTTTGGCCGCGGGCTGGGTGGCCGAGCGCCAAGAGAGATGACTTGAATATGCGCAGGCGTACCCCGAATCGCACTGGCCTGAGGAGCGCGGCGCCTCACCGCCCACTGTGATCAGGGGGAACGGCGTGGCGGCCCCCATGTGGGCCGCGGCGACCTGGTCGGCTGAGATGCCCAGTTGGACGGCACCATCGGCCTTGAGAGGTTGCACGCAGGTCAAGAAGGCTGCGCTGGCCCGGGCGTGGTCGCCGGGTCCGTCCCCGTTGGCCCGCGCTTTGTCGAGGGTCAGGCCCGACAGGAGGGAGATCTGTTTCTTGTAGGGCAGGAGCGGCGCGAGGGAAGCTCCCAGGTTCAAGGTTTCGTCGGACGCGTCAACGGCGGCATTCGCGGCCTGTGGCGTGAACCATTCGCCGACGTTGACGCCGTTGGGCACATACATGTAGATCAACCGTTTCGGCGCCTCTGGTTCACGAGCAGAAACCATCGCCTCAAGCAGAGGCAAACCAATCACAGCGCCGCCCCCGCGCAGGAGAGCTCGGCGGTGCATGGGCTTGATTGGAGGACGGAGGGGGCTCATGGGCTTAGATCTCGGGCTGGAGGCGGAATAGGTCAGACAGGACAATGGTACGGATCATGAGTCCAAGGGGTGGGTCCTCTTGGTCATGTTCGCCTATTGATTGTTGAAGGGTAGCGAGATCATCTTCACCTAGGGGCCGTCCAATGGCATAGGTCGCCAAACTGCGAGTCAAATGGGGCAGGAAGCGAATGTCTTTTTCCAAGACCTGGGTCAACCCCAAAGGCCCGTCGAGCTCCGTGCCATCGGGAAGGGTTCCTTGATCGTCCACTTCGCCCTGGCGAATCTGTCCTATGGCGTCGAAGCGTTCTAGGGCAAATCCCAGTGGGTCCATAGCCACATGGCAAGTGGCGCAACCCGGTTCGCTGCGGTGCAGGGCCAAGCGCTCGCGCATGGTGAGGCCGGCTTCCTCTGGAGCGCTTTGGTCCAAGGTCAAGGTGTTGGCCGATGGGGGTGGGGGCGCATCTCCCAAGAGGGCCTCCAAGACCCACTTGCCCCTCAGCACCGGCGAAGTCCGGCCCGGGTCACTACTGGCGGTCAGCACGGCACCGTGTCCAGGCACTCCCCGGCGAGGGGTGTCGATCAGAGAGTAACGTTCGGTGCCTTTCCCGCGGCCCTTGGTAGACAGCCCATAGTGCCGTGCCAAACGTCGGTCGATCCGGGTCCATTCGGCGCGCACCAAGTCCCGGGCCGGCAGGTTCTCTTGCAGGATCCCTTGGAAGAGCTCGACCGGCTCTTGCAACATGGCCGCACGCAGCTTGTTGTCATAGGCCGGGTAAAGCTCGTGGTTCGGTTCATGACTTTGAAGTCGCACAAGCTGTAGCCACTGGGGAACGAACCCCGCAGCGAGCCCTTTCGAGCGATCATCGGCCAGCATGCGGTCCACTTCATCACTGAGCACTGCTGTTTCTTGCAGAGTTCCATTCCGCCCAAGCCCCAAGAGTCGCGCGTCCGGTAGGGATCCCCACAGGAAGAGGGCGAGCCGCGTGGCAAGAGCCGATCCACTCAATTGGGCTCCCGGGTCTCCCGCCTCGCCTACAAGAAGGAACCGGGGCGAGGCCAGGACCGCCGCTAGACCGAGTTGCATGCGCGCCTCGGCCGATGGTTCGTCTTGGACTAGGGTCAGCAAGCGATCGATGTCTTCGGGCCGGGGTGCCTCTTGCCAAATCCGTTCCGCCAGCAGGGTCAGGGCATTCTTGAGCTGGGCCTTAGGATCGTCCTTGGAACCCGCTTGCCGTAGAAGCGCGGTTTGAAATTCGGTGGGGGGCAGAGGATCTGTGGGCCCCTCAATTGAGACCAACTCGACGATCACATTCCGGTCTCGCTCTTGAGGGTTTTTTTCCTCTGGCGAAAAATAGTCATTCAAGAAAGCGACGCCCACCCGATGGGAGCCTTTGGATACACGCATCCGCATGGTCATGGTGATTGCGGCCCCCGGCCCTTGGCCGGTGAGCTTTATTTCCTGAATGCGTTTCCCATCCAAAGTCAATGCTACCCGGGCATGTTCAGGGCCTGCTTGTTGCGCCCACGCGGTTCCGCGCAGGATGTAATCCCCATCACGTGGGAACTCATGAGTCATGGTGGCGTTGCCCTGGGTGCTCAAGCGACCACCCGCACCCCGAGGACTCTTGAGGGTTGGCCCGTGGGCTTGGGCATGGGGAACACGCTCGGGCTCTGGCAGTCGAACCGCTTGCCGCGAGACCGAGTCCGTCAATGTCAACCATCGATCGAGCCAAGCCCCATCGAGCGTGGTCCCTGCGCCGACCACGTCATACACATGCAGTCCTGCTTCCGCGGGTAAGGCTCCGGGTGTTGTCTTGACACCGGTCAAGGCAAATATCGCGCCTTCAATCTCGCGGGTCGTCCGTCGGCGCAGAGCCAAGAACCGCATCTGCGCCAGGGGCTCCAGCAGGCTGGGAACTTCCGGGCCAAGGGCCTCGCGTAGCAACGCCAGTACGCTGCGGTATTCAGCGCGCGAGGGCTTTGGTTCGGGGTGCGGCGGCATCACCTGCAGAGACAATTCCTCGGCGACCAAGAGCCACTGTTCTCGATTTTGATCGAGGCCCTGGTCTTCGAGGGCGATCAGGTTGAGGTCCCCTTCAGGGTCTTTTGCCCCATGACACTGGGCGCAGTGTTGATCCATGAACACACCGAGCGCGGAGCGCTCCGCGTCCTGTCCCATGGCAGGGGACAACAATCCAAAGACCATCAAACCTAGGTTCTGTCGATACACAGAATCAATCTAGCTAAGTCCCCGAGAACGCGCCAGCGCATCAATTGTAATAAACCAGATCCAACGGGCTCACGAGCCCTGCGCTGGTTTCGCCTCACCAATTTGGGAGAGGGTCGGCAACGTGGAGACCCCATAGGTACCGAGGGTCGAGGCAGCTAGTTTTTCAAGCCGACGCCGTCCTATTCCCGGTCATGGATGCTGCAATCCTGACGAATGGACAATTGGTGATCCGAGCCCATGCTCGTCGTGACATATCCAAGCAGCGTCCCACCGCATTCGTGATCCCCATGGGTGCCGGTGAAGAGAGCTGCGCCATCCGCATCAATCATCAATTCCATTTGTGTTGATTGGCCCGGGAGTAGCTCTGGGATGTCCAGTTCCCCGTGGGGCCAGGTAACCTGGATTGAGTGCAGTGCTATGGACGATTCGTTCGTCAAGGTGATCCGCTCGACACTCATTCGCACGACCGCGACGAATAGGCATAGGCAAACCACAGGGAAGTTGCTCAGCAAGAGCATTGAGGCAAATGCAGCGTTCTTGTTGATCGTCCCCCGGTTTTCTTTGTTGCTGCGGGCACACTTCACATAACGCACAATCGCAAACGCCCCGAGCAGAACCATGGCGAGTCCGATGAGGATCACAACACCCCCGGCGGTGAGCCAGATGGCCGCGCGTGTGTAATAGTGAATCGCAAACACCGCAAGGCCCAGGACGAGGGGCAGCATCCCGCTGAGGACAGCAACGCGCAGCCAGAAATCAGGGCGTCGGCTGAAGGCTGTTAGGGTCCGTGACATGAGAGCTACATTCTGCCATTCCGGTCGACTGCCTAGTTCGGAGAAACAGGTAACCTGAAGGGCGGGGAGTTTCATTTCCGCATCTTTCACGGGCGTGACGAGCCTCCAGGCAGCCTCACTCGAACTTTCAGGCAAGAGTCTCCACATCTGGGCTCATGGCGGTAAGTTAGATATCTAGGAGCATCCATGAAATTTCATTCTCTTCTTCCATTCGCGTTCATCATCGCGCCCGCTCACGCAGACATCATCTGGACCGGTACCACGAGCAATGACGTTTTCGATGAGAGCAACTGGGACTTCACAGGCTCCTCAGTCACGACGATCGATCCGAACGTGACCATTGAAGACAATCTCGTCATTGCCAATGCCGCAAACCCGGTTGAGATCCCCGACATCGGAGGCCAAGGGCGTTTGCAGCTTGGTGACGGTTGGAGCCTGACCGTAGACAACTCCAGTTTGACTTCCCTGGGAAATGATGGCGTAGGCGGAGTGCCGGGCACAGCCAATGGCCCTACCATTCGCGTCATCAACGGCGGAGCGTTCAACCCCTACTTCATTGTCAACGACGTTCATCTTGAGATCGTCCAATGGAGCAGCGCTACTTTTGGAGGACCGGGCAATCCGGTCAACCTCTCCAGCATCGATCTCCTCCCGAATGGAACCCTGGCCTTTCTCGATGAGACGGTTCAGGATTACATCAACGAGCACTTGAATAAGACCACCGTCTCCGGTGTGCCGGCAATCATAGGTGTGAACATCACAGCGGTCAGTGATGGCTTGAATGGTTCGATCGTCGAGGTGATTTCAGCCCTTGGAACCAACTACTGCGCCGCGAGCGCCAATTCCACCGGGGCTGCCGCGGTCATGTCCGCTGATGGTTCCATTCATGCGACCCACAACAACTTGACCCTGACCGCGCGCGGGATGCCCACCAACCAGCTGGGGTATTTCTTGTGCGGTCAAGCCCAGGGCTACATCCCCAATCCAGGCAACAGTCAGGGCTTCCTCTGCCTCGTTGGCCAAATTGGACGGTTCGCCGGCCAGATTCAAGACACCGGAGCTTTAGGTGAGTACAGCATCCAGGTGGACTTGGGTGCAGTCCCCGTGTGGCGTCCCCATGCGGTGCTTCCCGGTGAAACCTGGAACTTCCAGGCGTGGTTCGTGGACGGGGGCAGTTCTAATTTCAGCGACGGGCTCTCGATTACTTTTCAGTAATCCAATTCCCATCACAGGCCTGGGTTGGCGCAGCCAAAAGTGACTGCCCCCTGGAGCGTGGGCGATTCGTGTGACCCTGCGATGAAGTCCTACTTCGAGGACGGGACAAACAGCTTGGCGCCAGCAGCAATGCCGGTGCTATCCACGTGACCACCCGCCTGTTGGCCTTCGCTGGTGATGGCGATTGCATGCACATGGGATCGCTGGCCGTGGTGGGTGAGCTTACCCGCAGCATCTGCTGCAAAGAACCCAACCAGTACGCCTTCCGCGGTGGCATCGGTCAAACGCCAGGGTTCGGGACCGTCTGGGTCGGCGATGGGGCAGGAGCCGTTGAGCACGTGCAGGCAAAGATTCTCGAAAGTGCCCTCCACTCTAAAAGGCATGGTCGGGACGCTAGTGGCATCGATACCGGCTTGACTCGCAGCGGCAATCACTGCATCTTCGAGCTCTTCGAGGTTGGCGATGGCGGGCAATGTGATCTCCTTCCAGGTGGAAACTTCTGCAAGGGCTAGAAGTGTGGCCTGGGCATCGGACGCGGGGGTCGGAAAGGTTACGCCGTCTCCCGAAACCGCCGCCACATGGGCAATGCCCTTGTCGATGGTCAACTCACCAGAAAGCCCTGCGAGGGCACCGACACCGATCAAGTGGCTGCCGTTCAAGGACGCAAGGTCAACGCGACCTTGGGTTTCACCATTGCGCAGGACCTCGCGCATGGAGCCCCAGGCCCGGAAGCCGAAGGGGGGGGCGGGTTCTGGGGTCAAGGCTGCGCGGACGCATGCGGCAAGGGAGTCGCTGCGCATACCAGCGGCCTGGGCGAGGGCTACGCCCTGTTCGGGGTCGGCGTTCTGTTGGATTGCCGTGTGCAATCCCCAGAGCGCTCCCACGCGATTGCCGCTCGCGCAATGCACCAGTACAAAGCCCGAGCCGAACTCGTCGAGGGCCGCCGCCAACTGGTCAGCGTTTTCCGCGACCAAGGTGTCGCCACCCATGGGGAGGTGCAAGTAGCCCATGCCCGCTTGCTCTGCCAATTTACCTTCGTCTTCCGGAAAGGCCTCGCCCTCTTGGCGCAGATTGACCACAAGGGTATAGCCCCCGTCGGCCATGATCTGGAATTCAGACACGTCCACTTGGCCACCGCCCACCACGCCGGGGGCGAGGCGTCTGAAGTTTTTGATTTCCAATGTGGGGGCTTCGGTTGCGGCTCCTCCAGGCCCGGCACAGGAAGTGACGGTCAACACGGTGAGGGCGCATAGGCGCTTCCACCTTCGGGTGATTGAAGAGTGCATCATCTGGCTTTGAGTCATAGGTCAATGGTACGGGGGCGGGAGCCCCTGGAAGCGGCCAAGCGAATCTATCCCTTGCCTTGGCGGAAAATCGGAATCACTCTTCTGGCGGGCAACTACCACCGGGAACCCAGTCGCAACAAGCCCTTGTTGCGCGTGCTTGCGGATCACGGGATGGGCCGCTGAAGAGAGGCCGCCTCTAGGGGCGATCAGGACTCACCGGCCTTGTCCTCGTAGGCGCCCAGGGTGGTGGTCCAATTCACCTTGTCGTTGTGGGAATGGGTGAATCCGAGGGCGCGCTCGTACGCCACCGTCGCGTGGGATCTGTAGGCGATTACATAAGTTCTACGCCATTCACTCGAAAGGTTTCCGGCGGAGCCATGCATGACCCACTCGTCGTGCAACGTGATCCCCCCGCGCTTGACCTCTACAAATTCGACCTCTTCTTCGTCGCCAACCTCAGCCACTAGGGCGTGGCCTTCTTCCCGGGAAGATTTGGCCGAGCGGTGGGTGCGCAGGGTTTGCCCCACACCGGATCCGGGGATGAAGCGAATGCAGCCATTGACCTTGAGGGAGTCATCGATCGCAAGGGAGCAAGTAACTGTGCGTGTGTCGGGCGTGCCCGCTGGCCAATAGCCTTGGTCCTGGTGCCATGAGAATTCCGCAGTCGGGCAGTTGGGCTTCTTGGCCAAAAACTGGTCGTAGTCGATCTGGATATCCTCGCCAATGAGTTGCGCCGCGATCTGGGCCGACCGGGTTTCAAGGACGTTGCCAATGAGTTCCGGTGCATAGACCCTTGGGAGCATTGCGTTGATCAGGGCGAAATCTTTGAACTCCCGATCATAGGGCCCGCTCATGTCGCAGAAGTCGTGGCCCATGCCACTGATTTCCTTGCGCATGAAACGCCCATAGGTTTCCTCGATCACGCTGACCTCTTCGTGGCAGAGGACCGCTGGAATGTGCAGGAATCCACGCTCGGCGAACTGGCGGATTTGGTCCGGGGTCAAGACAATAGGGGTGGTCATCAGCGCGGCGACTCGTTCCAGAATCGGTGTGTGGTGGTGTGGGTGTAGACCTTATCAGGATGCAGAATCACCGAGGGGAAACTCTCTTGATGTACCGCGTTGGGGAACCCCTGGGCTTCTAAGCAGAGGGCACGCTTGGTGGTGAACAGCTGCAAGGCAACTTGGGTCGTGCGAACTTCCATGCAACGCCCGGTCACAGGATCTTTGAGGGTCGCCGCTGGGGCTCCGCTGTCCAAGCCAAAGGTGCAGTCGAAGGCGCGCGTCCCGAGGGGTTTCAGTCGGGTGAAGTCGAGGTCAGTGCCAGCCACAGGTTCAAGTTTCCCAGTGGGGATCAATTCGTCGTCCGTTGGGGCAAAATGATTCGCCTGAATCTGCAACTCCTGTCCTTGAATGGGGCCACCCAAATTCCAGTAGGTGTGATTTGTCAAGTTGACCGGCGTGGGCCGATCGGTCCTCGCCTTGAATTCCATGACCAGTGTGTTGTCATCGGTGAGGGAATAGGAACTCCACACATCCAAGGTGCCAGGATAGCCATCTGCCCCATCAGGACTTTGCACATGAAAGCGCACGGACGAAGGGCTGCACTCTGCGCTCCAGAGCATCTGTCCTAGTGGCGCTTCTGATCCACCGTGCAGATGGTGATCGCCCTCGTTGCGCGTCAGGTGGTAGAGCTCTCCATCCTGGACAAACATTCCTTTGCCTATCCTGTTCGCTACGCGTCCCACCGTGACTCCAGAAAACCGTTGGCTCGGGTGGGATGAAACCACGTCTCCAGAGACGTTTTTGGAATCGGGCACATGCAGCTCGCAGAGGGCCGCCCCGACGGGCGAGAGTGTGGCTCTCATGCCGTCTTGGTTGCAGATCGAAATCGTCAGGGCAGTGTCGCTCATAGAAGGACCTATCTTAGGGCGGACAGCGGCTCGTTGTGGGTGCCCATTGGCTTTAGGATGGGTCCATGAAAGAGCTTCTTTATGTGGTGGACCCCATGTGCTCGTGGTGTTGGGGTTTTGGGGAATCAATCGCTCAGGTGCGAGCCGAACTCCCCGATGTTCCCTGGCGGTTGGTGATGGGAGGGCTAGCGCCTGATTCAGACGATCCCATGGACGGGGAGACGGCCAAGTATGTGCAGCAGGCTTGGCGGGCCGTTACAGCCCAAACGGGGGCCCAGTTCAACCATGACTTCTGGACGCAATGCACGCCCCGTCGATCGACCTACCCCGCGTGCCGTGCGGTGATTCTTGCGGGCCAGGAGGGCAAGGCTCAAGAAATGCTAAGCGCGATTCAGCAGGCCTATTACTTGGAAGCTCGCAATCCATCGGACCCTGAAACTCTGACGGCCCTCGCGGAAGAAATCGGGATGAACCCGAATAGCTTCAGTACCGCACTTGCGGATCCCAAAACCCAAGCCCTCTTACAAGAGGACTTTTCCCTGCGCAGGTCCATGAAAGTCACCAACTTTCCCAGCGTGGGCCTGCGGGACGGAAAGGACTCGCGCTTGATTATCAGTGGCTGGTGCGATGCCGAGACACTCTCTGCGGCGGTTCACGCGGAGCTCTGATTTGTTCCTTTAGATACAGGCCACAGGAATTATCATATGAGCATGGGTACCTTTCGAGACTTGTTCGCACTGCAGGGAACCGTCAGCCGGTCGCGGTACTTGCGCGCAGGTATAGGTCTGGCGTTGGTCAAGTACGCGGTCGATGCGTTGAGCTTCTTCCTGGTGTTGGGCGAGTTTTGGAATCCTCTCTACTACGCCAACCCTACCTTCTTTCGGCGCATGGGCGGAATCGATCAGTTACCGGCGCCATACCTCGTGGCTCTGATTCTGTGGGCCTTGCCTTTCCTTTGGATTGGGGTGGCCATGAGTTCTCGACGCGCCCGTGACGCAGGGCTCTCCCAGTGGATAGGCCTCTGTTTCCTTATACCATTCGTCACCTACTTCACCGTGCTGTTGCTGGCTTGTCGAAAGACCCGCCCCCAACAGATGCCTTCTCGGCGACCGGATGGGTTTACCTTTCGGATGGCTCTTTTTGGCGTGACCTTCACGGTGCTTTGTGGCGTCGGTCTGATTGCCGTGATGACCGAGGGATTCGACTACTACGGGTCCTCTCTGTTTGTGGGGATCCCCTTTTTGATGGGGGCAGTGACCGGCTACCTCTATAATTTTTCCAAGGAACGCACCGTGCCCTCGACCCTCGGGATGATTTGCATCGCCTTGGGTTTGGGTTTCATGGCGCTCCTCGTTTTCGCCTTGGAGGGAGTCGTTTGTCTTGTGATGGCCTTCCCCATCACGTTCTTGGCTGCCGCTCCCGGCGCCATCTTTGGTCGCTCCTTGGCACGCATGTCCGCGGCTCCTGATCGCACTTTGTGCCTCGTTATCCTAGCTCTGCCCCTGGGGGCTTTTGCCCAACAGCAACAGCCCAAGCCCAACGAGCGCGAGGTCATGACTTCGATTATCATCGATGCGCCGCGTGAAACAGTTTGGAATAATGTGATCGCTTTCAGCGAACTCCCGCCGCCAGAGGGCTGGCTGCTCAAGACCGGCATCGCTTATCCACTACGCGCACGCATCGAAGGCAGCGGGGTGGGCGCAATCCGGCATTGTGAATTTACAACGGGTTCCTTTGTGGAACCGATCACCTGCTGGGAGGCTCCAGAGCGCTTGTCCTTTGATGTCAGCGACCAGCCGGACCCTATGCAGGAGTGGAGTTTCTACGCCCAGGTGAACGCCCCGCACTTAGAGGACTCTTTCCGAAGTGTGCGTGGGGAGTTTCGACTGATCGAGCTTTCCGGAGGCCGTACGCGCCTAGAGGGCAGCACCTGGTATGTGGTGGAAATGGGGCCGGCCTTCTACTGGAAGCTATGGGGCGACGGGATCGTGCACCGCATTCACCAGCGGGTCCTGCGGCACATCAAAAAGTTGTCCGATCAAGGCGGCTAACCGCAGGTACTTGATGCCCTTACCTGGGCAAGCGGGGCTCTCCTGTTGAGCCCCGTTCCCGTGCTGGGGTCCCGAGAGGGGCCCTGGCGAGAATTTCACCTATGAATGGCCATCTAGAGTTAATCTTTAATTCGGCCCGCATCCGCTTTGCTTGGGAGGACTCCAAAAACCCTCCTGGCCTTTTTGGCAGGTACCACCAATGATCACAAAGACAATTCAAGCCCTCCTTTTGACCGTGTTCGCCTTCGCAGCTCCCTCATTGGCGTCAGATGTCCATGTGGTCGATGTTGCGGGCAGCGGGGACTTCACATCGCTTGCTGCGGCGATCGCAGCTGCGGCTGACGGAGATGTTCTCCTTGTACGCAACAGCAATCCGGGCGGTATCACTCTCGGTGGTAAGGGCCTGACCATCATCAATGAAGGAAGCCCCCTAACAACGCTTCCTCTGATTCGTTGCACCAGCCTGCCGGGGTCGAGCGAGATCCATATTGTTGGTTTCGATTTCCTTCAGCTCCAGCTGGTAGCATGCCAAGGACGTATCTTGATCGAGGATTGCGGCGACCTGAATGCTAACTGGGGTGAAGCGATCGCATCTGTCAGCTCTTGCTCTTCGGTGACGATGATCAACACCGGATTTAAGGGGTTTGATGGGTCCAGTATCACTAATGGGCAAGACAATTGGGGTGCGGATGGAGGTCATGCTCTCACGGTCTCCAATTCAAAGGTCAACCTCTACAACTGTCGCGGTCTGGGCGGGGGGGGTGACGATGGAGCCTGGCTGCCTTGCGGAGTAGGCGGGGATGGAGGCGATGGCCTTCGAGTGATTGATGCACAGGCCCGAGTTCGCACCTTCCAGTGCGACTTCATCGGAGGCTATGAGGGATACGGGGGTTGTGGAGATGGAGCGTACGGATCCGATACGAATGGTCCCACTGGCACGATCATTCCCTTGACGATGGCAGCGAACCAACTAGCCGCTACGCCCATTATTCGCGAAGCCAACACCTACATGCTCACTATCCACGGGACTCCTGGGCAAGTGCCCTTGCTCTTGACCAGTACGGCTCTCTTCCAGCGCCTGTTCTTGCCTCATGTGGGAGTACTGCACCTGCCCTGGCCGTTCAACTTGCAATACCTCCCGCCGATCCCCTCCAGCGGGACTTTGACAGTTCCGATTTGGATTCCGCCCCTTCCGGCCACGGAACAAAGTCGCTGGCGGGTGATGCAGGTGGTGCTCAACGCTGCAAACGGCCGCTACGCCACGCGACCCATCAGCCTGACGGTGGTGGATTCAACTTTCTAGATCGATGAACAATTGAGGGTCTGATCGGGGAACTTTTGGGACCGATGCGGGGCGAGAACCTGTAATCTCGTCCCCCGTGATTTCCCTCAATAGCATTTCCATGCACTTTGGCCGCCAAGCCCTGTTGCTCAAGGCGTCCATGCAGCTCGACCCGGGCGAAAAGGTGGGGCTAGTCGGTCCCAATGGCTCGGGCAAGTCCACCCTGTTTCGCTTGGTGATGGGGGAGGAGGACGCCGACGACGGGCAGGTTACGGTCCCGCGCGGTTTGAGCATTGGGTATTTCCGCCAGGATGCGGGGGAGATGAGCGGGCACCCGGTGCTTGACGAGACGATTTCGGGCAGTGGTCGGGCAGGCGAGCTGCATATAGAGTTGACCGATCTTGAACGCCGCATGGGGGATCCCGATTGCGCCGATCAGATGGATTCGATTCTTGAACGCTTTGGGGCGGTGCAGGAAGAGTATCAGCAGCTCGGTGGTTATGAGTTGGAGGCCAAGGCACGGGAGGTCTTGCATGGGCTGGGCTTTGAGGACTCCCAGGTTGATGGGGATGTGGGCGACCTTTCGGGGGGATGGCGCATGCGAGTGCAGATCGCCAAGGTTTTGCTGGGCAAGCCCGATGTGCTGCTGCTGGACGAACCCACGAACCACCTGGATATCGAGTCGATTCTCTGGCTCGAGGGTTTTTTGCGCGACACAGACGCCGCCATCTTGATGACCTGCCACGACCGGGATTTCATGAACCAGGTGGTCTCGCGCATCGTGGAAATCGATGGGGGAGAACTCGTTAGCTACGGGGGCGACTACGATTTCTACACCAGCGAGCGCGAAATCCGCGTGGTCAATCAAGAAGCAGCCTTCACCCGACAGGCGGCCATGCTCAAGAAAGAAGAGCGCTTCATCGAGCGCTTTGAAAAGAACGCTGCCAAGGCCTCCCAGGTCCAAAGCCGGGTCAAGAGACTCGACAAGATCGAGAAGCTAGAGCCCCCGAAGATACGGATCCTGCGCCCCTTCAAAATGCGCCAGGCTCCCAGGTCGGGCAACGACGTGGCGACTCTCAAGTCGGTCTCCAAGTCCTATGGCAAGAGGGTAATTTACGAGTCACTGAACCTGGAAATTAAACGTGGCGAGCGTTGGTGTGTGATGGGCATCAATGGTGCGGGCAAGAGCACCCTGCTGAAGCTCGTCGCCGGTGAACTGCAACCTACCGGGGGCCAAGTTCGTCTTGGGGCCAGTCTCAAACTCGGCTACTTTGCCCAGTCCGCCCTCGAAGTGCTCGACCCCAACTGCACGGTCTGGGAACAACTGGACTCGGCCTTTCCCACAGCCACAATTCCGTCCAAGCGCACTGCCCTCGGCGCATTCGACTTTCCCGGGGACGACATCGACAAGCCGATTCGGGTGCTATCAGGAGGCGAGCGCAGTCGTCTGGTGCTCTGCCAGATGCTCTTTGACCCACCCAATTTCCTGGTGCTCGACGAACCGACGAACCACTTGGACGTGGCCACCAAACAAATGCTGATCATGACCTTGGCGAACTACGACGGCACCATCCTGTTCGTTTCTCACGACCGGACTTTCCTCAAGGGCCTTGCGACTCGCGTGCTGGATCTTTCCGGAGGCGGAGAATCCACCGCCCGTACCCCACTAGTTTTCCACGGGCCCTACCAGGATTGGGTCGAGCGCACAGGGCATGAAGCGCCGGGTGTGCATCACTGATTGCGGTGCTGGGTGTCAAAGTCCCGATCTGTGACCGGGTGGATCCACGACCGGATCTCTAGGATCGAATCGGATTTCTCAAATCCGTGACGCACACCGTTAACTATGTAGTGCACCTGGCATCCACCACGTTTGATGCGCTAGCGGATGTGGTGACTGGGAGAAAGCTGGAGTGGGATGGTTGAGGCAGGTGCCGGTACCTTACAAAGGCCGTGGGTTCCCTCGGAAGACCTGTTCATTGTGCCAATGGATATGTTCGGGAAGCGGCAGATCCGCATCATCCAGAGGCCCATGCAGGCTTGCCCCGTGGAATTGGACAAGCGCCTCTTCGTGTCTCTCCCCGCCCATTGCGTGCGCCGAGACAACAACCCGATGGTTTTCAGTCAGCCCGATTGCCCCTCGGTCAAAGGCCTTGTGATGCAAGACGCAAAGGGCGAGTCCATTGGCAACTTCATCTGGACCGCCCATATTGTGCCACATGATGTGTGCTGCCTCGATCAGAATTGGTTGTCCATCCAAACGGGTGTCTAGACAACACACGGCACACCGTTCTTGATACGCCAAGAGGACACGCGGCCGAAACGTGGGGTCGCGTCGCTTCCGCCGCACAGACAAGTCGGCGAGCCCAACAGCGTCAAGAACTTCGTCATGCATTGATTGAGGAAAATTGCGTTCAAGCAGGTCTTCAGCAATCTTGGTTACAAGGGACCGATCTTTGCTAAGCAGCTCGTGCAGATCCGGCGGAAAACCCCCTTCAATATTCGCCTCAAGCAGGGCTGACCGGGGAGGGTCTGTCTTGCTCTTGCGCGTCCGACATTCTTCAATTCCAGGAGTCTCCCACACCAAATCCCCAGCAAGTCGCACGAACGGGTACTGTGGCGATGGCTTAGTAGGCGGCCCAAATCTCCGCAGCAATTGGCCTAGGCGCTTGTCAATCTCTGCAAAGGAGCGCAAACGACCCTTCCCTCGATTCAAGTCCCCAAGCGCTAGGAGTACAAGCAGGGGCTTGTGGGGCGCACGTTCTTTGCCGCGCCGCCACTGCCGCATTCCGGCAAATCGCTCAAGCCATATGTCGCTATGGGTCAACTCGTCACCCCGCGACCTGGAACCTTTTCCACTGCCGGGTCAGGGCCTCCCGGTCAGGCTTGTGTCCGGCGCTTCTCGGCACCCAGAGTTCTTTTCCTTCCATCTCCTGAATCCCATGGCGCAACATCGGGCCATCCACCTCTTTCAAGATATCCTCCCGCACCGCGATCCGATAGCCGTCCGGGTTGATACCGATTACACGAGCATCAAAGGCTGCATGGTGAATCTTGCAGAGGGCTAGGCCGTTTGAAACCACGGGTTCTCCGCCCTCGCTGTCCGGAATGATGTGAGCTGCATCCAGAAGTTCGCGGTGCTTGAGTTTGCACATGGCGCAGTGGGAATTGTAGGCGGCGAGAACGCGCTCGCGAAAGCCTCGTTGGTGGATACGGATTTTGATTTGGCTTGTGGCGTAGGCGCGTCGCGGGGCGTCGCTCTGGATCATTGCGCCATCCATCGAACCGGTGAGGGTTGCACCTCCAAAACTAACCCCAGCTGGTTCGGCCTGAATGATGAATTGAAGGTTGCCTGGGTCGTCACGTGTGACCAGCATGGGCCAAGAAGCGAAGTACCAACCCTTTTCGACCCCATGGAAATAGGCGAGGGGAATTTTCTCTTGCATGGCCAGCCGGACGGCCCGGTTGTCTGAGCTCTGTGGGTCCTTACCCTGGTAGCTGTAAACCAGATGAGACTCTTCAATGCGATCAGAGTAGGGCGAATTGGGGCTCGTGGTTACGCTCAGGGCAGCTGCGAGCCCCTTAGGTTTCCAGATGCCCCGGCCCACACGCGATAACGCTGGTACCGTGTCTCCCTTGTACACGAAGCCCTTCGTGAGGACCGACCACTTGAGCACATCCCCGTGAACCGCCACTTGCTCCTTTAGCCAACTGAACATGGCGAGACGGAGCGCTGTATCATCGGTGGGTGTGATCACGGTGGTGATTGTACAACCGTGGAAACGTGTTGCAATGATGTAGGATCTATCGAGCGCACAGGGCACGAAGCCCCTGGCGTGCATCACTGATTGCGGCTTTGAGTGGCCGGTCCCCTCATCAGCACCTCTGAAACTAGGTGTTTGAGCTTCTAAGGGCTTGACCGACATCAGTTTCGAGAAACTATGGTTGGAGCAAAGAGGCCATCCGTTCGTTTCGCGATTTCTATAAGTGCTCGCTTCATGCCGCCGGAAGCTTCTTTAGCATCAAACTCTATGAGCGAGAACTTCAAAGACGCAGGAGAACGTATGAAGATTGGAGAGGGGCGCATTAGCGGCGCACTTTCCATTGTCTTTGGATCGATTTCCCTCGGCGGCGTCCTGTGTTTCCTCTTCCCGGACCTTCTGACCACTCCGGAATTTAGGGCGCAATACGACATCGCAACACTACGGCATATCCTCGCAGCATGCCTCCTCGTAGCTTCTTGCTTCGCACTGCGAAGCTTGATCGCCAACAAGAGTAAGCAAGCCGGGCTCGTTGGTGCCTTACTGACCATCCTCTCGCTCGCCCTCGGTGGAGCTGGCGTAGAAGGAGGCGAAATAAGCGGCTCTCCGGTTTACATAAGCCTCGACTGGCTTCTGCTCGACCTGATCGCCATGACTTTGATTTTTATTCCGCTTGAGCTCTTCCTTCCTAAGCGGCGGGGGCAAACCAAATTTCACCCCGAATGGAAGACCGACTTTGCCTATTTCATCATGGGGCACCTCTTTGTTCAGGCGGTGGCCATCTCCACGCAAGAGCCTGTGAGGGCGCTCTTCGCTGGAGCAAGCCTCGATAGCTTGCGCTCGACCATTGCCGGTCTCCCCTATCTAGCCCAGGTCCTACTGGCAGTGTTTGTCGCGGACCTCTTTCAATATGGAGTTCACCGCATCTTCCACAAGATCCCCTATCTCTGGAGATTTCACGCCATACATCACAGTCCACACTCGATGGACTGGCTCGCTGGATCCCGCATGCACCTTGTCGACATTTTCTTCACACGCATGTTGGTCTATCTCCCGCTCTACGCGTTGGGCTTTGAAGGAGCTGTGCTCTATACATATGTCGCGATCATCGCAATTCATGCGGTGTTGAATCACACAAACACTCGCCTGCCCTACGGTCCTCTGGAGCGACTCATCGTGTCACCGCGCATTCACAATTGGCACCACTCCACAGATAAGGACGCCTACAACAAGAACTTCGCTGCGCACTTCCCTTGGATCGATCGAATCCTAGGCACTTACCACGCGCCGGAGGGAGAGTGGCCCGAAGCTGTCGGTCTCGACGATGTCGCCTTCCCGAAGGGATTCGTACAACAGCACCTCTATCCCTTCAAACACGACCCATCCTCTGAATTGCTCTCGGGTGAGGTCTCC